>NZ_JAXAXM020000006.1:166066-195555 GCF_047500745.2 Stenotrophomonas sp. FR024 | reverse complement strand
GCCGGCCGCTGGCCGGCAACCCCAGGAAACTTCAGGCCGCGAGCCTCAGCCGGCCAGCGGCCGGCACTACCGCTTTCCGTAGAACCCACGTGCACGGCACGGACACGGCTGGTTTACGCCCTCCGGCCCACGCTGGGCACCCTGCCCCGCCAAAGGTGCGCCCATGGCCCGCCCGATCTGGACCGGCACGTTGTCGTTTGGCCTGCTCAACGTGCCGGTGTCACTGATGTCCGGCGAACGCAAGGTCGATCTGCAGTTCCGCATGCTCGACTCCCGCGATCGCAAGCCGATCCGTTTCGAACGGGTCAACGCCGACACCGGTGAGGAAGTGCCCTGGAAGGACATCGTCAAAGCCTATGAGTACGACAAGGGCAGTTATGTCGTGCTGGAGGAAGGTGATATCCGTTCGGCGGCGCCGGAAAGCCACGAAGCGGTGGAGGTGGAATCGTTCGTGGATGCGGCGCAGATCGACCCACGCTACTACGAGAAACCGTATCTGCTGGTGCCCGGCAAGAAGGCCGAAAAGGGCTATGTGCTGCTGCGCGAAACGCTGCGCAGTACCGGCAAGGTGGGCATCGCGCGGGTGGTGGTGCGCACGCGCGAATACCTGTGCGCGGTGATGCCGCATGAGGACGCGCTGGTGTTGATGATCCTGCGCTATCCGCAGGAGCTGGTGGATCCCGAGGACTACAAGCTGCCCACCGGAAAACTGTCCGACTATCGCATCACCAGCAAGGAAACGGCGATGGCCGAACAGCTGATCGAGTCAATGGCCGGTGACTGGGATCCTTCGGATTATCACGATGAGTTCCGCGAGCGTCTGCAGCTGGTACTGAACAAGCGCATCAAATCCAAGGGCGGCACTACCCGGGTGGAAGACGAGCCCGCACCACGTGAAGATGCCACCACCAATGTGGTGGATTTCATGGCGTTGCTTCAGAAGAGCCTGGACGCCAACAAGCGCACGCCGGCGAAGAAGCCGGCAATGCGCAAGGCACCGGCGAAGAAGGCTGCGAAGAAGGCCGCCAAAAGGGCCATAAAGAAGACCACGCGGCGCAAGGCAGGTTGAACCATGTCGCTGCACCAGTACCGGCGCAAGCGCAGACTGGGTGGTGGCGCCGGGCAGACGCCGGAGCCTGACGACACGCCCGCACGCGGCGATCCGAAGCGGCGGCCGACCTTCGTCATCCAGCTGCATCACGCAAGCTCGCGTCACTATGACTTCCGCCTTGAAATGGACGGCGTACTGAAGAGCTGGGCTGTGCCCAAGGGGCCTTCGCTGCGCGTTGGTGAGAAGCGGCTGGCCGTGGAGGTGGAAGATCACCCGTTGTCCTACGCCGGTTTCGAAGGAGACATTCCTGAAGGCCACTATGGCGCTGGCCACGTGCATGTCTTCGATCACGGCACCTGGGCCTGTGAAGGCGATCCACTGCAGGCGCTGGCGGCTGGAAAGATCGACTTCGTGCTGCACGGGCAACGCCTGGCCGGTGGCTGGAAGCTGGTGCGGACCGCGATGAAAGGCCGCCAGGTGCAGTGGCTGCTGATGAAGCGCGACGACGGCGAAGCGCGCGACGCGGAGGCGGATGACCTGCTGACGGCACCCACGCCGAAACGAGCATCTGCGGCGAAGAAGCGTTCCACAGCGAAGGCGGCGCGTGCTGCACCCGTCGCACGCACGACCACGCGCAAGGCCGATGCGCGTTGGCATGCACGCGCGCTGCAACTGCACGGCGCACGTGATACGCCCTTTCCCCTTGGGTTCAAACCGCAGTTGACCGATCATCGCGACAGTGCCCCCGACGGCGAGCGCTGGCTGCACGAGATCAAGTGGGACGGCTATCGTCTGCTGGCCGATCTGCACAATGGCGAGGTGAAACTCCGCTCGCGCAACGGCCTGGACTGGACGGCCGATTTTCCCGAGGTCGCGCAGGCCGTGCTGGCGCTGCCGGTGCGCGATGCGCGCCTGGATGGCGAGCTGGTGGTTCTGGACAAGGAAGGACGCAGCGATTTCGCAGCACTGCAGCGCGTGATCGATGGAAGCTCGAAGCAACCGTTGCGTTACATCGTGTTCGATCTTCCGGGTGTGGCCGGCGTGGACATCAGTCGTGCGCCGTTGCTGGAACGCAAGGCGCTGCTGAAGGATCTCATCGGGCCGGCGCCCGGCACACTGGCCTTCAGCGAACACGTGGTCGACCATGGGCCGCAGGTGTTCGATGCCAGCGGCGAGGCCGGCTTCGAAGGCATCGTCAGCAAGCAGGTGGATGCGCCGTACGTAAACACCCGCGCGCGCAGCTGGGTGAAGGTGAAGCACGAAGACACCGACGAGTTCGTGATCGTCGGCTATACGGCACCCAAGGGTTCCCGGGTGGGATTCGGCTCGCTGCTTCTGGCCACGCCGGACAAGGCCGGGCTGCGCTATGTGGGCCGCGTGGGTACCGGCTTCGACGACGAGCGCCTGCGCGCGCTGCTCAAGGCACTGCAGCCTTTGGCAGTGAAGACGCCGGTGCTGCAGCTGCCGGCGCATGTGCCGTTCCGCGCCGCCAGCGTACGCTGGGTGAAACCGGTGACGGTGGCGGAGGTGGCGTTCCGTGGCTGGGGCAAGGAAGGCCTGCTCCGCCAGGCCAGTTTCAAGCGGTTGCGCAGCGACAAGCAGGAGGAGGACCTGGGAATGAGCACCGCAGATGCCGAAGCCGGAGGTGAGGTCCAGATCACCCATCCTGAGCGGGTGGTGTTTCCAAAGCAGAAACTGAGCAAGGGCGACGTGGCCGACTACTACCAGCGCATGGCGCGCTGGATCCTGCCCGAAATCGCCGGACGTCCGCTGTCATTGCTGCGCTGTCCGGATGGCGTCGGCAAGGCCTGCTTCTTCCAGAAGCATCATGGCCCCGGCCTGGGCGATGCGGTGCATGCGGTGCCCCTCCTGCAGAAGAGCGGCCGCGAGGATTACGTCTACATCGACGATGCGCGGGGCCTGCTGCAACTGGTGCAGATGAACACGCTGGAGCTGCATCCCTGGGGTGCGACCGTGGCCGACCCGGAGCATCCGGATCGACTGGTGTTCGATCTCGACCCTGGTGACGGCGTCAGCTGGGCACAGGTGAAAGCCGGTGCACGCGATGTGCGTGACCGCCTCCAGCAGGTGGGTCTGGAGAGCGTCGTACGCCTGTCTGGCGGCAAGGGGGTGCACGTGGTGGTACCACTGCAGCCCAAGGCAGGCTGGGGCGAAGCCAAGGCATTCTGCGAGGCGTTCGCACAGGCGATGGCGGAGCAGGCGCCGGACCGCTACGTGGCGACGATGAGCAAGGCGAAGCGCAATGGCGTCATCTTCATCGACTGGCTGCGCAACACCCGAGGCGCCACCAGCGTGTGCTCGTGGTCGCTGCGTGCACGCGATTCTGGCGGCGTGGCGGTGCCGCTGCGCTGGGAAGAACTGGCGCGGGTGAGCGCGGCCGACGCGTTTCCGATGGCCAAGGCGCTGGCGCGTGCCAAGCGGCTGAAGGGTGACCCATGGCAGGGCATCGCGCGATTGAAGCAGACGCTGCCGTCGCTGAAGCGGTAGTGCCGGCCGCTGGCCGGCACCTGTAGGATGGGCGAGGTTGCCGGCCAGCGGCCGGCACTACCTGGATGCGCTCAGCGCGGATCGCGCGACGCGCGGCGACCGAACCACCAGCCGGCCAGCAGCTGCAGCGGCAGTGACGCCAGCAGCGAAATGACGAACCAGAGCGGGAAATCCGCGCCTGCGGT
Source organism: Stenotrophomonas sp. FR024 (assembly GCF_047500745.2). Taxonomy (NCBI): domain Bacteria; kingdom Pseudomonadati; phylum Pseudomonadota; class Gammaproteobacteria; order Lysobacterales; family Lysobacteraceae; genus Stenotrophomonas; species Stenotrophomonas sp. FR024. The sequence goes on along the minus strand of NZ_JAXAXM020000006.1, from coordinate 191,811 downwards.
CCACATTGCGTAGGCGCAGCCGAGCGCGATCAACGACCAGATCGAAAAACCATGCGAACGCGGCCAGCACGGTGCGTAGTAGGTGGCGAAGGAAATGCCAGCGACGCCGCCGAGCACGCTGAAGGCCAGGTCCCACCCCAGCTGCACGCTGTTGTTGTCCGGCGACATGCCCACCAGCGGGGGCAGCCAGCTGGCGACGCTGCTGACCAGCGCAAGCGACAGCACGCCGCCGATCAGGGCGACGAGGGACAGGAACAGGGTCTTGAGCAGGTCGGGCATGCGCGCATTGTACGGCGGCGCGAAATGCCTGGGGTTTGCCGGCCAACGGCCGGCACCACCGGGGGATAGGCATGGCCGCCGCGTCCGTGGGAGAGGGGGACGGAGCGACGGCGGCCATGCACAGGCGGTCAGGCGGCGAAGTCGAGCACCACGCGGCCTTCGATCGTGCCCGCATGCATGCGCGCGAACACGTCGTTGATGTTTTCCAGGCGGTCGGTGCTGACCGTGGCCGCGACCTTGCCTTCGGCAGCGAACTGCAGCGACTCCTGCAGGTCCAGCCGGGTGCCGACGATCGAGCCACGCACGGTGATGCCGTTGAGCACCATGCCGAAGATGTCCAGCGGGAAATTACCGGGCGGCAGTCCGTTGAGCGAGACCGTGCCGCCACGGCGGACCATGCCCAGCGCCTGCTCGAACGCCTTCGGCGACACCGCGGTGACCAGGGCGCCGTGCGCGCCGCCGATTTCCTTCTTCAGGAAGGCGGCCGGATCGGTGGTACGCGCGTTCACGGTGATCTGCGCGCCGAGCTGCCGGGCCAATGCCAGCTTGTTGTCGTCCACATCCACCGCAGCCACGTTCAGACCCATCGCGCGGGCGTACTGCACCGCCATGTGGCCCAGGCCACCGATGCCGGAAATCGCCACCCAGTCACCGGGTTTGGTGTCGGTGACCTTCAGGCCCTTGTAGACGGTCACGCCGGCGCACAGCACCGGCGCGATCTCGACGAAGCCCACGTCCTTCGGAAGCAGGCCGACATAGTTGGCATCGGCCAGTGCGTACTCGGCGAAGCCGCCGTTGACCGAGTAACCGGTGTTGCGCTGTGTCTCGCACAGCGTTTCCCAGCCACCCAGGCAGTGTTCGCAATGGCCACACGCCGAGTACAACCAGGGGATGCCGACCCTGTCGCCTTCCTTGACGTGCCCTACCCCGCCTCCCACGGCCACGACGTGCCCCACGCCCTCGTGGCCGGGGATGAACGGCGGGTTCGGTTTCACCGGCCAGTCGCCCTCGGCGGCGTGCAGGTCGGTGTGGCAGACGCCACAGGCCTCGATCTTGACCAGTACTTCGCCCGCCCCCGGGCGCGGTACCTGGACTTCCTCGATCACCAGTGGCTTGCCGAACTCACGCACGACAGCGGCCTTCATGGTCGAATTCATGTTCGGATCTCCGTAGTGCGCTTGCCCACAGAATGACGCCGGCTCGAGGCCGGCGCTTTGATCACGATCAAACCTTTGACGATTCGTGCAGCGGTTCAGCCGGCCAGTACCGAGGCCTCGCGGGCCAGACGCTCGATCGCATCCCAGTCGCGGGTCTGCAGCAGCGCCGGGGTGGTCAGCCACGAGCCGCCCACGCACAGCACGTTGGGCAGGTGCAGGAACTGCGGCGCGGTCTGCGCGCTGATGCCGCCGGTCGGGCAGAAGCGCATATCGGCGAACGGGCCGTGCCAGGCCGCCAGCAACGCAGCGCCACCGGCCTGCACCGCCGGGAAGAACTTGAAGGTGTCGTGGCCGTGCTCCAGGCCCAGGATCAGGTCGGAGGCAGTGGCGGCACCAGGCAGGTACGGCAGGTCGGCATCACGCGCGGCGGCATACAGCGTCGGCGTGGCACCGGGGGACACCGCGAAACGCGCACCGGCCTGCTTGGCTGCCTGCATCTGCGCGGCGTTGAGCACGGTGCCGGCACCGATTACCGCATCGGGCACGGCCTCGACCATCGCCTTGATCGCATCCAGCGCCTGCGGCGTGCGCAGCGTCACTTCGATCACCGGCAGGCCGCCGCGGAACAGCGCCTGGGCCACTTCGACCGCTTCATTCACATCTTCGGGGGTGTACACCGGAATCACCGGTGCCAGCTTCAACAGCGCGCGCAGGCGCGGATCAGCGCTGGACATCGTCTTGCTCCTTGCCCGACCGGGCATCGCGGATCGCCGCCGGGTCCGGCAGCGCAGCGGCGCATGATGCCACGTGGCTCACGACGGTGCTGGTGGTGCCCCGCCCTGCCCCCGGCTCAGGCCGGGTCGGCCTGCAATGCCTGGATGCGACGCTGGTACCAGTCACCACCGAGCGGATCGAACACCGCCGAGCGCTCCATCTGCGCCTCGTACACGTGAACCGAGATCGCCAGCGCTTCGTTGCTGGCGTTGCGCAGGGTGTGGTACTCGTGCGGCGGAATCAGGCTGCCGGCACTGCCGCAGCCCCCGCGCAGCACGGCGTGGCGGCGGAAGCGGCAGCGCTCACCGTTGCGCTCCAGCAGTTCATAGCGGGTGATTTCCAGCTCGCCTGACCACACTCCCTCCACACACCACATGGCATCGTGGTCGTGCAGCGGCGTGCCCTGCCCTGGGCCCCAGCTCATGGCAATCACGCTGTAGCCGTGTTCGCGGCTGTGGTACAGCGGGCGTCGCGCGTAATGATCACTGACCGGACGGTGTACGCACTCGGGCAATTCGATGCGGCTGTCCGCGATGGCTTCCTGCAGCGCCAGCTGCAGGTCGGCGGTGATGCGCTCGGCATCACCGGAGGTCATCGCCGCGTCGACCGCAGCGATCAACCTGTCGCGGCCACGGAACGGCGGAAACGGAGAAGTCTGCAGGTCCATGTCCTGACTGTAGCGGAGCATGGTTAAAGGAATGTTGGCGTTCGCGCGCGTCGCGCCCGCATTCATGGTGAACACGCGCGGAAGAACGGTTCAGATGCGAACGAAGTAGAGCGATCACAATGGAACCCCGCGCAGCGGAGCGTGTCGAATACGACGCGCTCTGAGCGAACTGCGACATTCCGCAACTTCGCGCCCTTCGGGCGCAAGGCTAGAATTCTCCGACTTACCTGGTTCTATACATGTCAGTGCGAATAATTAGCGATGCCGCGTTGCCGGCATCGAAGGGCAAGGCTGCCACGATCAACGACATCGCACGACTGTCGGGAGTTTCCAAGAAAACGGTTTCAAGAATCATCAACAACTCGCCGCTGGTGCGCAAAGACACCCGCGACAAGGTCGAGGCGTTGATGCGCGAGGTCGGTTACGTGCCCGACCCGCTGGCGCGCGGGCTCGCGTTCCGCCGCTCCTTCCTGATCGGCCTGGTGTATGACGACCCGGGCGCCCAATGCATCGTCGACCTGCAGCACGGCGCGTTGGAAGCGCTGCGCGGCACCGGCTATGAGCTGGTGGTGCACCCGTGCAACAGCCAGGATGCGGACTGTGCGGACGGCGTGCGCCGCTTCGTGCAGCAGCAGAAGCTGCATGGCGTGATCCTCGGCCCGCGCGCCTCCGAGTCGGTGGCGCTGGCGCAGATGCTGGACGCGATCGACTGCCGCTACATCCGCATCAATGCGCATGCATCGGAGGAAGACGTGCAGGCGGTGGTCACCCACGATCGCGACGGTGCCGCTGCGGCTGCGGGCTACCTGCTCTCGCTGGGCCATCGCGATATCGCGGTGATTGCGGGTCCGGGGGATCGCCGTACCGCACGCGAGCGCACCCATGGCTTCCTCGACCGGCTGGCGCAGGTGGGCCTGACCCTGCCGGGTGAACGCGTGCTGGAAGCGGGCGATACGTTCGAGTCGGGCGTGCATGCCGCCGAACGGCTGCTGATGGGCGGACAACGGCCCAGTGCGATCTTCGCCGGCAACGACGAGATGGCGGCTGGTGTGTACCAGGTGGCATTGCGCGCCGGCATCGCGGTGCCGCAGCAGTTGTCGATCGTCAGCTACGACGACAGCCCGCTGGCATCGCGGCTGTGGCCGCCGCTGACGTCGGTGCGCCGCCACGTCTCCGACATCGGCCGCATGGCTGCCGCGATGCTGGTGCAGACCGACGTGCCGGATGCGCCGACCGCAACCAGCGTGCATCCGCAGCTGATGGTGCGCGGTTCCTGCCGGGCCGTGGACGGCTGATTGCCCTGCCCTGGGCAGCAACGAAAACGGCGCATCCAGGTGCGCCGTTTTCTTTTCAATGCGAAGAGGTGTGCGCCGTGCGCTTACACGTCGCCACCGTCGGCCCAGCCTTCGCCGGTGCCCTTCTGGAACACGCGGTCATCGGCCTGCACATCGCCCGCCGGCAGATGCGCCTGATCAGACAGCGCCGCGTAGATCGGGGTGAAGTCCGGCGACGTCGCCTGCATCAGCTGTTCGAAGCTGTCGATGACGAAGTAGGTCTTCTGGAAGGTGTCGATGCGGTACTTCGTGCGCATGATCCGCTGCAGGTCGAAACCGATGCGGTTGGGCGCAGCCGACTCCAGCGAGTACAGCGATTCGCCCTTCGACGACACGATGCCGGCGCCGTAGATGCGCAGGCCGTCGGGCGTATCGATCAGGCCGAACTCCACCGTGTACCAGTACAGGCGGGTCAGGTTCTGCAGTGCATCCGGGCCGATCGCGTGGGCTTTGACCCCGCCACGGCCGTACGCCTCCATGTAGTCGGCGAACACCGGGTTCATCAGCAGCGGCACATGGCCGAACAGATCGTGGAACAGGTCCGGTTCGGCGATGTAATCGATCTGGTCCGGGCGACGGATCCACCAGGTCACCGGGAAACGACGGTTTGCCAGGTGGTCGAAGAAGTCCAGTTCCGGCAGCAGGCCTTCCACGCCGACCAGGGTCCAGCCGGTGGCGGCGCCGAGCACTTCGTTGAGCTGGTCGAAGCGCGGAATCATGTGCGCGCTCATGCCCATCTCGTCCTGTGCATCCAGGAATTCCTGGCAGGCACGGCCGACCAGCAGTTCGCGCTGGCGCTGGTACAGCGTGCTCCAGGTGGCGTGGTCGTCGGCGGTATAGGTGTCCCACGGCTGCTCGACGAGCGCGGTGGTATACACCGGCACGTAGCCCTTGTCGGTCTGCTGGTGTTCGACGCGGCGGGGCTGGGCGAGGTCCATGGGGCACTCCTTGACGGGATACCCACGATGCTAGGGCAGGGCGCGCGCAACAGGGTTGCAAAAGTTGCGCCGATTGGCCTTGTTGGCGCAATATCCTTGCGTACTCACCATGTTGCGGGGCAACAATGGCCGGAGAAGTCCAGTTCGATCGCACGGATATACGCCTGCTGGCTGAAATCCAGCGGGATGGGCGCGCCACCAACGCCGAGCTGGCGACGCGGGTGAACCTCTCACCCTCGGCCTGCCTGCGGCGCCTGCAGCGGCTGGAAAGCGAGGGCGTGATCGTCGGCTATGGCGCGCGGCTGGAACCGCGCCAGCTGCGGCTGGGCCTGCAGGCCTTCGTGCGCGTGCAGCTGGAAAAGCACGACCAGGCCGCCATCGGCCACTTCGTGGACAGCGTGCAGGGCTGGGATGAAGTGGTGGCCTGCCATGCACTGACCGGCGACATGGACTACCTGCTGCACGTCTACGTGCGCGACCTGGAGCACTTCTCGCACTTCCTGCTGGACCGGCTGCTCAACGCCGGTGGCGTGGCCGATGCCAATTCCAGCTTCGTGCTGCGCACGGTGAAGGGCTTCCAGGCATTGCCGCTGTCGCAGCTGGAATGAACGCGCCGCTGCGATTTGACGGCGCCGGGCGGGTAGCCGAGCATCTCCGCCCTGCGCGCGTCGCAGCGTTCCTTTCCGGTTCCACGCATGTCCGAACTCCAGCACCCGCTGCCCACCACCACGTTCCTGCCGCTGCAGCGCAAGTCGCTGGCGCGGTACGTTGCCCATGGCACGCCACCGCAGACCGCAGTGGAGCAGGCCGGGCTGATGGCCGCGCAGCTGTGCCGGACGCGCCTGCATCCGGCGGCCGAGATCGAGCGCCTGCTGCATGATGCCTGCGCGTTGTTTGCTGGCAACGAAGGCGCGGCTGCACAGCTGGCCGGGCCCGGTGGCGGTGGCCAACCGGAGCTGGATGCCTGGCTGACCGCATTGGCTGCCCACGGCGTGCTGCTGGCGCCGGCGGAGATCCTGCAGGACGTCATCGCGCAGTCGCCACGGGAGTACCCGGGCCTGGCCCTGCAGCAGGCCTGCCAGGAAACCCTGGTCGAACATGAGATCCGCTTTCCCGCCACCTTTTCCAGTGACGACGACGAGGCCACGCAGGATGACGTCGCCGCCGCGGATGCGCGGTCGGTCGAGCACCATGGCCTGTATACCTCCGAGCAGGCCTGCGTGCTGCGCGCCATCGCCGCCAACCCCGATGAGCTGATTGACCTCGATGGCTATGCCGGCACCGGCAAGGGCCACCTGATGCTGGCGCTGATGGAGGCGCGGCCGGGCCGCTACACCTACGTGGCGCCTTCGCGTGGGCAGGTGGAAGCTTTCCGCGCCCGCGTGCCGGCCAGCACCGCGGTGCGCCTGCTGACCCAGATCGAGTTCGCCAACCGCGTGGCGCAGCACGCCGCGCGCAGCGGCCAGACCGGTGGCTTCGTTGCCAGCTACCGGCGCAGCACCCGTACGCCGCGCGAGATTGCCGGCCGCATCGGCCTGCAGGGCATCGGTGGGCGCAGCCCGGAGCAGGTGCTGCTGACCGCGTTCGAGGCCATCAACCGCTGGTGCGCGTCGTCGGCCCCGGGCTTGGCGTTCCAGCATTTCGACCGTTCGGTGCCCGCTGCGATGCTCGATGTGTCGCCGTACATGGCGGCCGCCGAGCACGTCTGGCGCTGCATGTTCGACGCCGAGCTGCAGCGGGGCACGCTGCTGAGCCTCAGCCCGGCGCACATCGGCAAGTGGTTGGCGCTGCGCGGCGTCACCCCCCCGCAGGACATGGGCATGCTGCTGGTGGACGAGGCGCATGACCTGAGCCCGTCGTGGAAGCAGTTGCTGGCCGGCCATGCGCCTGGCGTGGTCAGCCTGGGTGATCCGCACCAGTGCCTGACCGGTACGTTGCCGCGCTGGGCCGCGTCGAAGGTGCTGGAAATGCACCAGTCGGTGCGCCAGGGCAACCAGGTCGAGGGCCTGGTCAACCAGACCCTGGCACTGGATGGACTGGGCCAGGAAAGTGGGCCGTTCGTCGGTGCCACCGACCGCGCCACCGGTGTGCTGCATTACCGCGACTGGGCGCAGGTGCCGAGCGAGGGCCTGCGCATCCATGGCAGCGTCGCCGATCTGGCCCTGGACGCGGCACAGCTGCACGCACTCGGGCTGCGGCCCTACCTGCATCCGGCATCGCTGCGCGCGCTGCGCAGCGTGCTGCAGCGGCCACTGGATGCGTGGCGCCGGCGCCGCGACAGCGCATCGGACCAGGAATGGGAGCGCTTCCTGGCCACGCAGGCCGACGAAGGGCAGGGCGCGCTGGTCGAACTGTTTGCGTCTGCCGATCGGGTGCAGTCACTGCTGCAAGCGCTTGATGACCAGGACACGCCCGCTGAAGGGCGGGTGGCGCTGTGCCTGGCCGAACACGCGAAGAACCTGCAGTTCGACGTGGTCTCGCTGTCGCCCGGTTGCTTCAGTGCGGGGCAGGGCGGGCGCATCTGGCACAACCCGGTGCGCGCGGTCTATCTGGCGCTGACCCGTGCGCGACGCCAGCTGCACGTACCGGCCGATGGCATGGAACAGCTGCAGCACACGGCGACACTGCAGGAGCAGGCACGCCAGAAGCGCAGGCGCGAGCGGCAGCAGGCCAGCGGTTACCGGCCCGCGCGCTAGCACGCAGCGTCGCTGTCTGGCAGCGACACGCCGGCTCAGGTCAGCACTTGTCCTTGCGGCCCATCAGCTTGCCCAGGCGCGAGGCTTCCTCGCACTTCGGTGCGGCCACAGGTGCCGGTGCGGCCGCCGCGGCACGTGCGCGCTGCAGCTGCTGGATCTTCGCGCGGATCTGCGGCATGGCTGCCATCGCGGCCTTTTCGCCTTCCAGGATGGCGGTGCCACGCTGGCTGAAATCGGCGGCGCCGATGTCCAGCACCTTCGGGCGGATGACGATGTCGGCGCGCGCCAGTTCCTGCTCGCCCAGGCGTTGGCCCATGATCGAGATGGACTGGTTGACGATGCCCAGCATGTCGGTCGGCGCCTTGCCGCTGGCCTTGCTGGAGATGTCCACGGCGATCACGAAGTCGGCGCCGAGCTGGCGCGCGGCATCCACCGGCACCGGGCTGACCACGCCGCCATCGATGTAGTTGCGGCCACCGATCTTCACCGGTTCGAACACGCCGGGAATGCTGCTCGACGCGCGCACCGCCTGGCCGACGTTGCCGCGCACGAAGATCGCACGCTCGCCGGTTTCGAGCTGGGTGGCGACGGCGGCGAACGGCTTCTTCAGTCGCTCGGCAGGACGGTTGGCGACCTGCTCGTTGACGTAGTCCTGCAGCTTCTGGCCCTGCACCAGGCCGCCGGAGAACAGGCGCACGTCGCGGATGCTGGCTTCGTCCAGGGCGACTGCCTTGCTCTGCATCTGGAACGCGTCCATGCCGCTGGCGTACAGCGCACCGACCACGCTGCCGGCGCTGGTGCCGGACACCACGGCCGGTTCGAAGCCGTTGGCCTCCAGCATCTTGATCACGCCGATGTGCGCGAAGCCCTTGGCTGCGCCACCACCGAGGGCGATGCCGATCTTCACCGGCTTGGCCTGCGGCACCACGGTCGGCGCCGGCGGCGGTGTGGGGCGGACCGGGTCGCCACCGCAGCCGGCCAGCAGGCCGATCAGGGCGACGGACAGCAGCATGCGGGGGCGGAACAGGCTCATCGGCAGTGCGCTCGCGGCGCCGGATTCAGGAAAGGGCGCCAGCATACCGAAGCCGTGGCGGGGCGGGCAGGGTAGGAAACATCGCCCATTCATAAAGGTAGTGCCGGCCGCTGGCCGGCAATCATTGGGAACCTGGCAACGGTTCATGAGGCTGCCGGCCAGCGGCCGGCACTACCGGGACGCTCGCCAAGGTCCATGAGGCTGCCGGCCAGCGGCCGGCACTACCGGGATGCGCGCCAAGGTCCATGAGGCTGCCGGCCAGCGGCCGGCACTACCGGGAGGCTCGCCAAGGTCCATGAGGCTGCCGGCCAGCGGCCGGCACTACCGGGATGCGCGCCAAGGTTCATGGGGCTGCCGGCCAGCGGGCGGCACTACCGGGACGCTCGCCAAGGTTCATGAGGCTGCCGGCCAGCGGCCGGCACTACCGGGATGCGCGCCAAGGTCCATGAGGTTGCGGGCCAGCGGCCGGCACGACCGGGGGCGGTCAGAACCGGTTGTCGCCGTCCAGCATCCGGCCCAGGCCGCCCAGCACCGAGCCTTCGCCGCGGTTCTGGCCACCGCCCTGCGGCGCGGCCATCCACATGCGGCCGGCCAGGCGTGAGAACGGCAGCGACTGCAGCCAGACCTTGCCCGGGCCGGTCAGCGTGGCCAGGAACACGCCTTCGCCGCCGAACAGCATGCTCTTGATGCCGGCCACCCGGCGCACGTCCATGTCTACGGTCGGGTGGTAGGCCACCACGCAGCCGGTATCCACATCCAGCCGCTCGCCCGCGGCCAGCTCGCGCTCCACCACGCAACCGCCGGCATGGATGAACACCCAGCCGTCGCCTTCCAGCTTCTGCATGATGAAACCTTCGCCGCCGAACAGGCCGGTCATGATCTTGCGCTGGAACTGCACGCCGATCTGCACGCCGCGCGCGCCGGCCAGGAAGCTGTCCTTCTGGCAGATCAGGCGGCCGCCATGCTGGTCCAGCTTCATTGCCAGCACGGTGCCGGGGTAGGGCGCGGCGAAGGCGACCTTGCCCTTGCCGTGGCCGCTCTGGGTGTAGACGGTGGCGAACAGGCTCTCGCCGGTCAGCACGCGCTTGCCGGCGGCCATCACCTTGCCCATGAAGCCGCCGCCCTGGTCGCCGTTGGCGGCGCCGAACACCGTGTCCATCTGCACGGTGGCATCCTTGAACATCAATGCGCCGGCCTCGGCAATGGCGCTCTCACCGGGGTCGAGCTCGATCTCCACGAACTGCATTTCATGGCCGACGATGCGGAATTCGATGTCGTCGGCGCGGCCGCTGGCCGCGGCGGGGACCGGCGGCGGGGTGTTCGGCATGCCCGGGGCCGCGGACTGCAGTTCGGGCACCTCGGCAATCGAGGTCCACCCGCTCATGCCCTGGCACCAGGCCAGGGCGCGCGGGTTGGCCTGCGCATAACGGCGCGCGGCCTCGTCATCAAGCGGGCCGATACGCTCGGCCTGGGCGGAGGCATGGAAGTACCACTGGGTCATCGCGGCGGCTCTGCAGGGCTGGAAAACCCCGAGTCTAGCGAGGGCGCGGGGGCCGGAGCGACGCGGCCATGAACGGCAGGCATTTGCGGGGCAGGTGCTGTATTGCAACAATTATCTGGTAGCGCCGTTTTACCACCCCTCCAAACACAGCCTACCGCCATGTCTCCGACCCGCACTTCCCGTGGCCGCCTTCCGGTCGCGCGCCCCCTCGTTGCCGCTCTTTCCGCCCTGTTGCCGCTGGTAGCAGCCGCCCAGGAAACTCCCGCTGCCAAGGATCCGGTTGCCCTTGATGCCCTGCAGGTGACCGCGCAGCGCCGCGTCGAGAACGCCAAGGACGTGCCGGTCGCGATCAGCGCGATCCAGGGCGAGAAGCTCGATGTGCTGGGTTCGGCGGGCGATGACATCCGCTTCCTGGCCGCGCGCGTGCCCAGCCTCAACATCGAGTCGTCCTACGGCCGTGCCTTCCCGCGCTTCTACATCCGTGGCCTGGGCAACACCGACTTCGACCTCAATGCGTCGCAGCCGGTGTCGCTGGTGTACGACGACGTGGTGCAGGAAAGCCCGCTGCTGAAGGGCTTCCCGCTGTTCGACCTGGCCAACGTGGAAGTGCTGCGCGGTCCGCAGGGCACGCTGTTCGGCCGCAATACCCCGGCCGGCGTGGTCAAGTTCGATTCGGCGCGCCCGTCGCAGGATGCCGACGGCTACGTGCGCGTGGGCTATGGCAGCTACAACAGCTGGAACGTGCAGGGCGCCTATGGCGGCCCGCTGACCGACCGCTGGTCGGCACGCGTCTCGGCCATCTACCAGCGCCGTGACGACTGGGTCGACAACACCCGCGCCGGTGCGCCCAACAGCGGTTTCGAAGGTTATGACGAAGCCGCCGGCCGCGTGCAGTTCCTGTACGAAGGCGACGACTTCGAAGCACTGTTCAACCTGCACAAGCGCAAGCTCAACGGTACCGCGCGCCTGTTCCGCGCCAACATCATCGAAAAGGGTGGCAATTCGCTGGTCGAGAACTTCGACCGCGACAAGGTGGCCAACGACGGCGTCAACTTCTCCGACCTGGAGACCTGGGGCGGCAGCGCGCGCCTGCAGTGGAACCTCGGCTCGGTGACCCTGCACTCGATCACCGGTTATGAAACCGCCGAATCGCTCAATCGTGGTGACATCGACGGTGGCTACGGCGACGCATCGCTGGGCGCTGGCAACTATGGGCCGGGCTTCATCCCGTTCTCGTCGGAGTCGGCCGACGGCCTGCCGCACCATCGCCAGTGGACGCAGGAGTTCCGCGTCGAATCCAACGAATGGGGCCGCTTCGACTGGCAGGCCGGCGTCTTCTATTTCGACGAAGACGTGACCATCAACAACTTCAACTACAACTCGTTGAAGCCGGGCAACCCGCAGACCGGCCATGTGGTGCAGAACCAGCGCAACAAGGCATGGGCGGTGTTCGCCTCGGGTGACTTCGATGTCACCGACCGCTTCAAGCTGCGCGCCGGCGTGCGCTACACCCAGGACAAGAAGGACTTCAACGCCAGCGTGCTGCAGGCCGTCCTTCCGTTCGGCACCCCGGTCAGTGGCCCGTACCTGGCCAACACCGACGTCAACGACGTCAGCTGGGATGTCAGCGGCGTGTACAAGCTGACCGACAACGTGAATGCCTACGCCCGCGTGGCCAAGGGCTTCCGTGCGCCGTCGATCCAGGGCCGCCTGGCCTTCGCGCCGGGCCTGTCGCAGGCCGATTCGGAGAAGGTGATCTCGTACGAAGCCGGCATCAAGGCCGACCTGTTCGAGCGCCGTGCGCGCCTGGGCCTGAGCGTGTTCCGCTACAACGTTGACGGCCAGCAGCTGATCGCCGTGGGCGGCACCAACAACACCGCCACCCTGCTCAACGCCGACAAGACCATCGGCCAGGGCGTGGAGCTGGACCTGGAAGCCTATCTGGCTGACAACGTGCTGCTGACCTTCGGCAGCAGCTACAACGACACCGAGATCAAGGACAAGGATCTGGCGGTAGCGATCTGCGGCGGTGGCTGCACCATCAACGACCCGACCACCGTCATCAACGGTGGCACCTACGCACTGGTCAACGGCAATCCGCTGCCGCAGGCGCCGAAGTGGATCCACAACGCGACCCTGCGTGTCGGCTTCCCGCTCAGCGATGGCAGCGAGCTGTATGCCTACACCGACTGGGCCTACCGCAGCGCGGTGAACTTCTTCATCTACGAGTCGCCGGAATTCCGCGGCCGTAGTTCGCTGGAAGGCGGCCTGCGCCTGGGCTACAACTGGGATTACGGCCAGTACGACGTGGCCGTGTTCGGCCGCAACCTGACCAACCAGACCCGCGTGGTCGGCGCGATCGACTTCAACAACCTGACCGGCTTCCTCAACGAGCCGCGTACCTGGGGCGTGGAGTTCACCGCGAAGTTCTGATGTGGTGGCTGCGTTGATGGAATGAAGAAGGGCCGGCGCAATGCCGGCCCTTCTGCTTTACACCCATCGGTAGTGCCGGCCGCTGGCCGGCAACAATTGAACCGCCAGGCGCTTACAGCGCGCTCTGCGGGCGCACCTTCAGCACCGCTTCCTCGGCCGCGCAGTCGCGGCTGGAGTGCAGGCCGGCCTTGCGCGCGGCAGCGATCTCCTTGCGTGCGGCCAGCAGGTCCTTGTTGAACGCGGCGTTGTCATGCAGGCGGGCCACGGCGGCGGCGCCCATGAAGCGGCCTTCGAGGATGTCGCTCTGCCAGTGCACGTTGCACACCAGGCGGCTCTCGCCGTAGTTGCGGCCGCGCGCCTGGATGGCATCGGCGCGATCCGGTGCGATCTCCGACAGGATCAGGGCCCAGGCCCAGCCGATCGAGGTGTGGCCGGACGGGTACGAGCCGTTCTTGCGCAGGCCTTCTTCGTCCTTCGGCGAGCAGGTCGGTTCACCATTGACCATGAACGGGCGCGGGCGCTGGTAGTGGTTCTTGGCGGCCTTGGTGGCGGCGCTGGCGTCGATCCGGCTGCGCTCCAGCAGGCGGTACAGCGCCGGGGTCTTCACCGCATCGACGTCGATGTCGGCGGCGCAGGAGAAGTGGTTGGCGCCTTCGGGGAAGCCGAGTTCCGCATCGACACCGGCCTGGGCGAAGCGCGGGCTGCCACGCAGCGCGCGGGCTTCACGGCTGACCTGTTCGTCGAGGGCGAGGGCGGCCGAACCGGCCACCGGCGGTGCTGGCACCAGGTCGAGGCTGGCCGGTACCGCGCTCTTGTCCAGATAGCCCACCGCCTTGGTGGTGATGTTGGCTTCGACGGCGGTCGGCTTGGCGGCGGTGGCGGCACAACCGGCCAGGGCCGCGATGACGGCAAGGCCGAGCAGCGGGCGGGCAGGGTGGGAAATCAGCGACATGGACAGGCTCCGGAGGAAAAACATCGCGCCATGATCGCAGCCCGTATACGACACCGCAGTGGCCATCGGTCATACGGCCAGACCCGGCATGGTCATCCCGGCGATATGAAAAGCGTCATCGAGTGACGTCAGTCTCCTGAATCCGGGCGCAGCGCACGGACTTTCACGCGGCCGCGCCGCGAGCATCGGCACAACGGCAAGCACCAGGGGCCGTCCAGTTCCAGCCGGGTCGAGGGGATCCGTTGACAGAGGGAGAGAAGCGATGCGCAGCACCGCAACAGGAAGTACCGTCCTGGCCCTGCTCCTCGGGCTGGCAGCCGCGCCGGCTCAGGCGGCCGACGTGGTCGGCGTGGCCTTCGTGCATGGCACCGGCGCACAGACCAACGCCACCCAGGACTACTGGCAGCCGGCGATCATCGACACCGTGCGCCAAGGCCTGCCGAACAGCAGCAACTACGTCGTCATCAACTGTGACTTCACCCAGTACATGTGGAAGCCGGAAGCGGCCGGCTGCCTGGCCAATCAGCTGACCGGCTTCATCGACAGCCGTGGCATCACCCAGCTGGTGGTGATCACCCACTCCAACGGCGGCAACGTGATGCGCTGGATCCTGTCCAACCCGACCTATGACAGCCGCTATCCGAAGATCATCCGCACGGTGCGCAAGGTCAACGCGCTGGCACCGTCTTCGGCCGGCACGCCGTTGGCCGATGCGGTGCTCAACGGCAACACCTTTGAAACCTCGCTGGGCTGGCTGCTGGGCTACAAGAACGACGCCGTGCGCCAGCAGCAGGTGGCGAGCATGGCCACCTACAACGCGCAGAACCTGTACGGCACCGCCGGCCGTCCCGCCCTGCCCAAACCGTTCCGCGCGGTGGTGGGCAGCGATGTGGAATCGGCGGTGTGGGACAGCAACAGCTACTGCGGTGGCTATGCCGCCAACGTCGGCCTGGAGTTCACCCAGAACTGGCTGTCGTCCTGCTCCGATGGCTTCCTGGAGTGCAGCAGCCAGAAGGCCGCCGGCACCACCTGGTTCACCGACAAGGCGCGTACCCAGGGTGCAGAACCGCTCAGCCACAACCAGAGCCGCCGCGAGTGCTTCGGCCTCGGCACCCTGCTGCGCAACGACCTGACCCAGTGAGGGAGACGACCATGACGATTCAATCCACCCTGCTGGCCGGCGCCACCCTGGCAGTGCTGTCCCTTTCCGCAGCGCAGGCCGCGCAGCCGCTGCAGGGCGCCCGTGCGGGCGATCAGGTGCCTGCCGCCCTGGTAGCCGCGCCGCTTCCCGCCGATGAGAGCGAACACGCGCCACTGGCCTTTGCCTGGGCGCTGGACCCCGCACAACCGCTGCAGGCGGCCACGCCGTATGCCTCGGTCAGCCGCAGCTACTGGCAGCAGGTTGATGGCACGCAGCTGCAACGCGGCCTGGACCTGCCACTGACGGCGCCGGATGCGGTGATCCAGCTGAGCCCGGCCGACGGTGCCCGCGCGCTGCCGGCCAACACGCTACAGGTGCGCGACCCGGCCGGCCGCAGCAGCGTGGCGCGCAGTGTCGATGCGCGCGCGCTGCAGGACGCCGGCATGCCGGTCAGCGATGGCAGCAGCATGCTGCGTACCGGCGCGACCAGTGCCGCCGGTGCGTACACGCTGCAGAGCGCGCAGGCACAGGGCCGCTACGTGGTGCAGGTGCTGGAGCCGAACAGCCCGCTGCGGCTGGAAGTGCAGGCCAACCAGGCGCAGGTGCTGGCCGGTGGCAACGTGCAGTTGCAGGCACGCCTGCTGGAAGACGGCGCCACCACCGCGCAGCTGGCATCGCGCCGTGGCGGCCTCGGCGGAGAAGCCCTGCTGGTCGCGCCGGATGGCCGCAGCTGGCCGCAGCGCCTGCTGCGCACTACCGATGGCAGCCTGCGCGCGCAGGTGCGCATCCCGGCCGATGTCGGTACTGCACAGGGGCTGTGGGAATTGCAGGTGTTCGCCCAGGCCGACGGTGTGCTGCGCGATGGCAAGGTCGCCTTTGCGGTGGCACGGCCGACTGCCCGCTTCAGTGGCCAGGCGGCACCGGATCCGTCCAATCGCCAGGTGGCACTGCCATTGCAGGTGGCCGCCGCAGGCCGCTATGAGGCACGGGGCACGCTGTATGCCACGGCCCGCGATGGCCAGTTGAAGCCGGTCGCACAGGCACATGCGGCCGCGTGGTTCGATGGCCCGGGCGCAGGCCAGCTGGTGCTGCCGTTCGACCAGGCCGCATTGCCGGCCGGCTTCGGCGCACCGTACGAGCTGCGCGACCTGCAGCTGCAGGACCAGAGCCGGATGGCACCGATCGAGTCGCGCGCACTGGCGTTGCGGTTCTGAGCAAAGCGGTGGCGGGCCGGAACATCCGGCCCGCTGCCCCGCCTTCTGTAGAGCCGAGCCATGCTCGGCTGCTTCTGCTCGCGGCGAACGGCAGTCGAGCATGGCTCGACTCTACAGACGGTTACGGAGAGCGATGCATCTGTCTATCCCGCGTACGCGGTCAGTCGGCCTTCCTGTTCGACCACCGTGATCGCGCCGCCGAACACCGCCGACAGCGGTTCGTTGCGCAGCAGCTCGGCGCGGGTGCCATCGGCCAGTACGCGGCCGTCGCGCAGCAGCACCACCCGCTCGATCTCGGGAATGATCTCTTCGATGTGATGGGTCACCAGCACCAGGGTGATGCCCTGCTGTGCCAGCACCCGCATGGTTGCCACCAGCTGTTCGCGGGCAACCAGGTCCAGCCCGGTGGAAGGTTCGTCCAGCAGGAGTGCCTGCGGCCGATTGACCAGCGCGCGGGCGATCAGCACGCGGCGGGTCTCGCCGGCCGACAACTCGGCGTAGGCGCGGTCGCGCAGCGACAGCGCGCCGGTCATCGCCAGTGTCTCGCCGACGCGTGCACGCATGTCGGCGGTCACCTCGCGGAAGGCCGGTACCACGTAGCTGGCGAAGAAGCCGGACAGCACCGCCTGTTCCACGGTCAGCCCGGGCATGTCGGCCAGGTTGCTGCTGAGGTCGCCGGTGACGATGCCCAGCTGCGAGCGCAGCCGGTCCACCTGCCAGCGGTTCTGGCCCAGCACCTTCACCGCCACCGCGCCGTCGCCCTGGGCCAGCGGGTACAGCTCGCGGGTGATCAGCTTGATGAAGGTGGACTTGCCGCAGCCGTTGGGGCCGAGCAGGGCGGTGTGCTGGCCCTGCGCGATGCGCAGGCTGAGCCCGTGCAGCACCTTCACCTGGCCGCGTACCACGGTGGCGCGGTCCAGTTCGATCAACGGGGGCGGCTCCGCGATGGGCGGGGCCGCAGTCATGGTGCTGGCGCGTGGATCAAGGCTCGACAACTCAGGTCCCCAACTGTGAACGGTGCCACGGATGGCGATGCGAAGCACCGCCGCAGGGATGCAGTTTGCAACGCAAGCGCCCATCATGTCTGCCATCCCCGCGTCGATCCGGAGCGCTGCCATGCCTGATGCCCTGATGTCCCTGTTGACCGGTGGTGTGCTCGGCCTGGGCTGGTGGGCGATGCTGGCGGTGCTGCTGGTCTTCACCCAGATCACCATCTTCTCGGTGACCCTGTACCTGCATCGCAGCCAGGCCCATCGCGGGGTCGACTTCCACCCGGCGCTGGCCCATGTATTCCGCTTCTGGCTGTGGCTGACCACCTCGATGATCACCCGCGAATGGGTGGCCATCCACCGCAAGCACCACGCCAAGGTGGAGACCGAGGACGACCCGCACAGCCCGGTCACCCGTGGCATCGGCAAGGTGTTCTGGCATGGCGTGGAGCTGTACCGCGAAGCGCGCGGCCAGCGCGCGGACATCGAGCAGTACGGGCGCGGCACCCCGGATGATGCGATCGAGCGCCGCCTGTATACCCCGCATGCCACGCTGGGGCCGGTGCTGTTGTTCGCGATCAATACCGTGTTGTTTGGCCTGCCCGGCGTGGCCCTGTGGGCGGTCCAGATGGCGTGGATCCCGTTCTGGGCAGCCGGCGTGGTCAATGGCCTGGGCCACTGGTGGGGCTACCGCAACTACGAGTCCGCCGATACCTCCACGAACCTGACGCCGTGGGGGTTCTGGATCGGTGGCGAGGAGCTGCACAACAATCACCATGCCTTCCCCAGCTCGGCGCGCTTCGCGATGCGGCGCTGGGAGTTCGATATCGGCTGGAGTGCGATCCGCCTGCTGCAGGCGCTGCGCCTGGCCAAGGTGCTGCGGGTGGCGCCGGCCATGGATGTGCGCCCGAACATCGCCGTGCCCGATGCCGAAACCCTGAAGGCGCTGCTGTCGCACCGCTTCCAGGCGATGACCGATTACCAGCGCAATGTGTTCATGCCGGCCCTGCGCGAGGAAGCCGTGCAGGCCGGGGCCAAGCTGCGCCGCCTGCTGCCACGCCGGCTGCGCCGTGGCCTGGTCAACGATGGCCGCTGGCTGAAGCCGGACAGTCGTGCCCAGCTCAGCGAATGGGTGGCGCAGCGCCCGCGCATCCGCACCCTGGTCGAGTACCGCGCGCGGCTGGCGGCGCTGCTCGAGGCCCGCGGCCACGATGCCGCCGAGCGCCTGCATCAGTTGCAGGCGTGGTGCCGTGAGGCCGAGGAAAGCGGGATCGCCGCGCTGCAGGCCTATGCCGCACGGTTGAAGGGCTACAGCCTGGTGGGCGCGTGAGGGCTGGGTATGGGCTTGCGTTGGCGATGCTGCTGCCGGGCGCGGCGCTGGCCCAGGTCACCGACACCACCAGCTACCTGCAGCGGATGGACAGCGATGGCGACGGCCGGGTGAGTGAATCCGAGTACGTGCAGTGGATGCTGTATGCCTTCGACCGCATGGACCGCAATGGCGATGGCGTGCTGAGCGCCGATGAGCTGCCGGGCGGCAAGGGCCGGGCGATCAGCCGCGAGCAGCAGCGGCAGGTGATCGTGCAGCGTTTCCACAAGCAGGATGCCAACGGTGATGGCGTCCTGGATGCCCGTGAACTGGCGGCACCGCCACGCTGAGCGGGCGTAGAATCGGTTCATGCCTGAACTGCCCGAAGTCGAAACCACCCGCCGCGGCCTGGCGCCGCACCTGCAGGGCCGCCGCGTGCATGGCGTGATCCTGCGCCGCGCCGACCTGCGCTGGCCGATTCCGCCGGAAGTGGCCGAGCTGCTGCCGGGGCAGCGCATCGAGGAGATCCGCCGGCGCGCCAAGTACCTGCTGCTGGATACCGCCATCGGCAGCGCGGTGCTGCACCTGGGCATGTCCGGCAGCCTGCGTGTGCTGCCCGGTGATACGCCGGTACGCGCCCACGACCACGTCGACATCAGCCTGGACAACGGCCGCCTGCTGCGCTTCAACGACCCGCGCCGCTTCGGCAGCCTGCTCTGGCAGCCCGCCGGTGAGGTCCATCCGCTGCTGCAGGGGCTGGGCCCGGAGCCGCTGGACGACGCGTTCGACGGCGACTACCTGTTCGCCCGCAGCCGCGGCCGCAGCGCGCCGGTGAAGACCTTCCTGATGGACCAGGCGGTGGTGGTGGGCGTGGGCAACATCTACGCCGCCGAGAGCCTGTTCAAGGCCGGCATCAGCCCGCTGCGCGAGGCCGGCAAGATCTCGCGCGGGCGCTATCAGCGGCTGGCCGACGCGGTGAAGGAAATCCTCGGCTACGCCATCACCCGTGGCGGCACCACGCTGCGCGATTTCATCAGCCCTGACGGCGCACCGGGCTACTTCGAACAGGAACTGCTGGTGTACGGCCGCGATGGGCTGCCCTGCCCGAACTGTGGCCGCGCGCTGAAGCACGCCACCATCGGCCAGCGCGCCAGCGTCTGGTGCAGCCACTGCCAGCGCTGAGGCGGGCGGCCAGCGGCAGCTGAACGGGCAGGGTACGTCTCCGCTGCCCGTTAACGTTTGTCTGCCTATGATGGCCGACCTTCCCTCTGTGCCTGACGCGCCTGCATGCAACGACGCGACTTCATCCGCAATGCCTCCCTCGCCCTGGCTGCATTCGGCCTGCCGTCCCTGCCCGCGTGCGCGGCCAGCAAGAGCGGCCAGATGGGCCTGCGCCGCCTCGGCCAGCCGCAGCCGTTCGACTTCGCCACCCTGAAGGGCCAGGCGCGCGCGCTGGCACAGGCACCCTATAAGAGCCACAAGCGGGTGCTGCCGGGCCGCCTGGAAGGCCTGGACTGGGACCAGTACCAGTCGATCGGCTACCGCCAGGACCATGCGCTGTGGGCTGACCAGCCGGGCAAGTTCCAGGCCAAGTTCTTCCACCTGGGCCTGTACTTCCATTCGCCGGTGCGCATGTTCGACGTGGTCGACGGCAAGGCGCAGGAGCTGGCCTATGACGGCGCGGCGTTCAACTACGGCAAGAGCGGCATCAAGGACGGCGAGCTGCCGGCCGATCTGGGCTTCGCCGGCTTCCGCCTGAACACCCGCAAGGACACCGACCGCGACTTCGCGGCCTTCCTCGGCGCCAGCTACTTCCGCGCGGTCGGCAAGGAAGGCCAGTACGGCCAGTCCGCGCGCGGCCTGGCGATCGACACCGGCATGGGCAAGCCGGAGGAATTCCCGGACTTCATCGCCTACTACCTGGAGCAGCCGTCGGCCGATTCGGAGACGATCGTGGTCTACGGCCTGCTGGATTCGCCCAGCGTGGCCGGTGCGTACCGCTTCGCCATCACCAACGGCGACGTGCTGCTGATGGATATCGACAGCGCGCTGTACCCGCGCAAGGCGATCGAGCGGCTGGGCATCGCCCCGTGCACCAGCATGTACCAGGTGGGCGAGAACGACCGCCGCATGGCATGGGACTGGCGCCCGGAGATCCACGACACCGACGGCCTGTCGCTGTGGACCGGTGCCGGCGAATGGATCTGGCGACCGCTGCTGAATCCGCGCAACCTGCGCTTCAACATGTTCGTCGACCGCAACCCGCGTGGTTTCGGCCTGCTGCAGCGCGACCGCAACTTCGACCACTACCAGGACGACGGCGTGTTCTACGAGAAGCGCCCCTGCCTGTGGGTGGAGCCGAAGGGCGAATGGGGCGAGGGCTCGGTGCAGCTGGTGGAGATTCCCACCGTGGACGAGACCTTCGACAACATCGTGGCGTTCTGGAACCCGAAGGAAAAGCCGCAGCCGGGCCAGGAGCTGCTGGTCGGCTACCGCCTGTACTGGGGCGCCGAGCCGCCGGCACGGCCGCCGCTGGCGCACTGCGTGGCCAGCCGCACCGGTCTGGGCGGCGTGGTCGGCAAGAAGCGCGAGTATTTCAGCTGGCGCTTCGCGGTGGACTTCGAAGGCGGCGAACTGGCCAGGCTGATCGACAAGGGTGAGGTCGAGGCCGTGGTGGAAGCCAGCCGTGGCCGGGTCGAGATCGTGTCGGCGCGCCCGCTGCGCGAGATCAACGGCTACCGCGCGATGTTCGACCTGGTGCCGCCGGAAGGCAGCACCGAGCAGATCGACATCCGCCTGTTCCTGCGCAGTGGCGGCAAGACCCTCACCGAGACCTGGCTGTACCAGTACACCCCGCCGCCGGCAGGTGCGCCGGAGCGCACGCTGTACTGAATGGATGCGGCCCGGTGCCGGCTACACGCCGGCACCGTTGTTTCAAGGCTTGCTGTCGGTGGCGTGCGACTGGGTCGGCACACCCACTTCCACCGTGCCCCGGCGGATCTTCATCCAGGTTTCGTCCTGCCAGCGTTCGTACTGCTTCGGGTCCCAGTACTTCGGGTCGTAGAGGCGATCGGCCTTGATGGTGCGGGAGATTCCGCCGTCCATGTACACGATGTCGACGTTGTTGGACATCGAGCCGACGCGGCTGCCGGTCATCTCGCGGCGCCCCTTTCTGAGCACTTCGGCCATGCGTGGGCGCGCGACTTCGTCACCATACTCGGCGCGCAGCGCGCTTGCCTGCGCGCGCGCCGCATCATGCTGCTCCAGCGGCAGCGTGGCCCAGTACTCGTTGCGCAGCTCGACGAACAACGGATAGCCACGTTCGGCCGCCACCTCCATCCAGGCATAGGCCATGACCGGATTGCGCGGCTGCTCTACCCCGTACCAGTACATCTCGCCGAGGTAGCCCTGGGCAGGCTTGTCCGCATACCGCGCGGCCAGCCGGAAGTTGTCCATCGCGCCGTTGACATCGTTGCGACGCAGCGCGTTGACGCCCCATTGCCGGTACATCATGTCCGGGTGGCTGTCCATGAAACCGGCGCCGATCACTGCCGCATCGTCTTCACCTGACGGGCGCTCGGCCGCGGTGGCCAGCAGGGGCAGCAACAGCAGCGGCAGCAGCAGGAGGGCAGAGCGCATGTCGGACGTCCAGTTCGGCAGCAGGGGAGCCGCAGCCTAGGCGCGACAGCGCTTGCTTGTAAACCGCTGGAGGTCATGGCGCACCGGCGCGCCTGCTACAGCGGCAGCGGCGCCTGCGCCGGATCGATCCGTCCTTCACCGCGGGTGATCTTCTTGAACTCGGCGCGGCTGACCGACACGTAGCGGTCGTTGCCGCCGATCTCCACCTGCGGGCCGTCCTGCACCGCGTGGCCATGCTCGTCCACACGCACCGTCATCGTCGCCTTCTTGCCGCTGTGGCAGATGGTCTTGATCTCCTGCATCTCATCGGCCCAGGCCAGCAGGTACTGGCTGCCTTCGAACAGCTCGCCGCGGAAGTCGGTGCGCAGACCGTAGCACAGCACCGGAATGCGCAGCTGGTCGACCACTTCGCTGAGCTGCCAGACCTGGGCGCGGGTCAGGAACTGCGCCTCGTCCACCAGCACGCAGCCCATCGGGCCGTTGGCTGCCAGATCCTGTTCAACCCAGCGCTGCAGGTCGGTATCGCGGTCGAAGGCCATGCCGTCCGCACGCAGGCCGATCCGCGAGGCGACCACGCCGGCGCCGGCACGATCGTCCAGGCGCGGGGTCAGGATCGCCACCCGCATGCCGCGCTCGCGGTAGTTGTGGGCGCTCTGCAGCAGGGTGGTGGTCTTGCCGGCGTTCATCGCCGAATAGTAGAAGTAAAGCTTGGCCATCGACGGATTGTACGCCGCGGCCCCGCTTCGCCGAAGCCGTTCAGCAACCCCACCGGCGGCCCGCTGTGGTCGTCACCCGGCCCCGCTACAATCCCCATCCCATGCACGGTCTCAATCCCCCCCAAGCCGCCGCCGTCCTGCACATCGAAGGTCCATTGCTGGTGCTCGCCGGCGCGGGCAGCGGCAAGACGCGTGTGATCGTGGAAAAGATCGCCCACCTGATCGGCTGCGGCCGCTATCCGGCGCGCCGCATCGCGGCGATCACCTTCACCAACAAGTCGGCCAAGGAAATGCGCGAGCGCGTGGCCAAGCGCCTGCGCGAGCAGGACGCCGACGAGGTGACCATCTGCACCTTCCATGCGCTGGGCCTGAAGTTCCTGCAGATCGAACATGCCGCCGTTGGCCTGAAGCGCGGCTTCTCGATCTTCGATGCAGACGATGCCGCTGCGCAGATCAAGGACCTGATGTACGGGGCCAAGCCTGATGACATCGAGGACATGAAGAACCTGGTGTCGCGCGCGAAGAACGCCGGCCTGTCGCCCGAGCAGGCGATGGCCGCCGCGCGCAGCAATCGCGAGAAGGAAGCGGCCAGCGTCTACGAGCGCTACCAGCTGCGCCTGACGGCGTTCAATGCGGTCGACTTCGATGACCTGATCCGTCTCCCGGTGCAGATCCTGGAAGAAAATCCGGAGATCGCGCTGGCCTGGCGCGAGCGCATCGGCTACCTGCTGGTGGACGAATGCCAGGACACCAACGACGCGCAGTACCGGCTGCTCAAGCAGCTGGCCGGTGACAAGGGCAACTTCACCTGCGTGGGTGACGATGACCAGTCGATCTATGCCTGGCGCGGCGCCAATCCGGAAAACCTGCAGCAGATGGGGCGCGACTATCCCAAGCTGGAGATCATCAAGCTGGAGCAGAACTACCGCTGTTCCAACCGCGTGCTGCGCGCGGCCAATGCGCTGATCGCCAACAACCCGCACGAGCACCTGAAGAAGCTGTGGAGTGACCAGGCCGACGGCGAACGCATCCGCGTGTGGGAATGCCGCAACAGCGAACATGAGGCGGAAAAGGTTGCCGCCGAGATCGCCTTCGTGGCGCAGTCGCGCAACGTGCCGTGGAGCGACTTCTGCATCCTGTTCCGCGGCAACTTCCAGTCGCGCCCGCTGGAAAAGGCGATGCAGCTGCTGCGCATCCCCTACCACCTGACCGGCGGCACCATGTTCCTGGAGCGCCAGGAAGTGAAGGACACGCTGGCCTGGCTGCGCCTGCTGGTGAACCCGGACGACGACACCGCGTTCATGCGTGCGGTGCAGTCACCCAAGCGCGACGTCGGTGCCGGCACGCTGGCCAAGCTGGCCGAACTGGCGCAGGAAAAGGACATGCCGATGGCGCAGGCTGCCGAGGCGATCGGTGCCCTGCAGCAACTGCCCCCGCGCGCGGCCAACAGCCTGGCGCGCTTCACCGACATCCTGCGTGACCTGCGTGCACAGACCCGGCAGGTCACTTCCGGCGACATGATCCGCAAGGTCGCCAAGGAATCCGGCCTGCTCAGCGAACTGCGCCAGCAGGCCAAGGAAGAGGCAAGTTACCAGCGCCGTGCCAACAACATCGAGGAACTGGCGCAGTGGTTCGAGGGGGGCCCGCGCGGTGCCACTGCCGCCGACCTGGCCGGCCAGCTGGCGCTGCTGTCGCGCAGCGACAAGGACGAGGGCGGCAACCAGGTGCGCATGATGACCATGCACGCTTCCAAGGGCCTGGAGTTCCCGTACGTGTTCATCGTTGGCTGCGAGGACGGCGTGCTGCCGCACCAGGTCAGCCTGGACGAGGGCAATCTGCAGGAAGAGCGTCGCCTGCTTTACGTGGGCATCACCCGCGCCAAGATCCAGCTGTGGATGAGTTACAGCAAGCTGACCCGCAAGTTCGGTGAGCACGTGCGGTTGAAGCCGAGCCGGTTCTTCGAGGAGATTCCGGCGGAGGAGATCCAGCGCGATGGTGCTGATCCGGTGGCCGATGCGGTGCGCAAGAAGGAACGGGCGAGTGCGGGGTTGGCGGCGATCGAGGCGCTGTTCGATTGACCGGCGAACGGCGCAGCCCCTCGTGGCTGCCGCCGTTCGCAGCGCATTCGTGGTGGGCCGGGCGGGTGGGCCGGTCGCGACACGCCGTAAACCCATCCATGGGGGCTCGGCCGCGGCTTGCTCGTGTGCGCTGTCCTGCGCACACGGCAAGACCGGGGTTGGGCGTCCTGCCCAACCCGCCCGAGGCATGCCTCGGGCCCATGCCGCGGACGGTCCCGCCCAGCCCACCCGCCCGGCCTCTGACAGGTTCCGTGCGCGCCAGCCACGGAAAAGAAAAAAGAAAATCAAAAGCAACAGCCGGGGGTTGAGGCAGAATCGGGGTTTCGGCTGGAGGTCTGCGCGTGCATCCAATTGAAAGCGAACGCCTGCGCTTGCGTGCGATTGAACCTGATCGCGATGCGGCGCCGATGCTGGCGCTGTTGAATGATCCGGGCTTCGTGCGCTTCATTGGTGACCGCAATGTGCGCAGTGAAGAACAGGCGCGTGAGTACATCGCGCTGCGGGTACTGCACAGCTATGCGTTGAATGGGTTCGGCATGTATGCCATCGAGCGGTTGTCCGATGGGGCGTGGCTGGGCAATGCCGGGCTGGTGCGCCGCGATGGCCTGCCGGGGCCGGACATCGGCTACGCGGTGCTGTCTGAATTCGCCGGGCAGGGTTATGCCGGTGAGGCGGCGCGGGCGGTGTTCGCGCATGCGCGCGCTGAGCTGGGCCTGCAGGATCTGTACGGCATCACCGATCTGGACAACGTGGTGTCCGGGAAGATCCTGCTGGGCCTGGGCATGCAGGAGCGCGGGGTGATCCAGTTGCCGGGCATCGAAACGCCCAGCCGGCTGTACGCCACCTTGGGTGCGGCTGACGTCGGGTAGTGGGGGGCGCGGGGCGGGCCCCCCCC
>NZ_JAXAXM020000006.1:92280-166056 GCF_047500745.2 Stenotrophomonas sp. FR024 | reverse complement strand
TAGTGCCGGCCGCTGGCCGGCACCCACCATCAGCCGCGCAGTTCGGCCAGCTGCGCCTGCAGCTCGGCCACGGCCGCTTCCAGCTGGGCCACGCGCTCGGCCAGGCCCGGATCGGCCGCGTCGCTGCCACCGCCGCTGCTGGCGTATTTGGCCGCAAGCGCCGCGCCGTCCACTTCACCGCACAGCAGGTGCATGTAGCGGTCTTCGCGCTGGCCGCTGGCGCGCGGCAGCACCACCAGCAGCGCGCGCTGCTGCAGGCGCTCGATGGCGTGGCGGGCTTCGTCGGCGTCGGCGAAGCGGTGCAGTCGCTCGCTGCGCGTGACCAGTTCGCCCAGGGTCTGCGGCCCACGCAGCAGCAGCATCGCCAGCAGCACGGTCTGCTGCCGGGTCAGGTCCAGCGCGGCCTGCAGGCGGTGCTCGTAACGGTCTGCGCGCGAGGAGAAGTGCTGGCGGGCCAGGCCCAGTGTTTCCAGCTGGCGCAGCGCGTGCTGCACGCTGCCGGCATCGACGTTCATCACCGGCTCGCGGGCGGTCTTCTGGTTGGCGGCCGATTGGGCGGCGTTGACCGTCAGCGGATAGGTGTCCGGGGTGGTTGCCTCCTTCTCCACCAGGCAGCCCAGCAGGCGGGCCTGCACGGCGTCGAGCAGGGGGACGTCGGGGGTCTGGGTGGAATCGGTCATGGCGGCCTCCGGAAGGGCAACGGGTCAACCGCCAAGCATAGCCGTCCCGGGACCGCCTTTGCCGGTAAAATGCGCCGGTATATCTGATTGCCGGTGAATCCATGCGTCGTCCCGTTTCCCTGTCCCTGACCCTGCTCGCCACTGCGGCGCTGGGCCTGTCCGCCTGCAAGCGCGTGGATGCGCCTGCCGCCGAAGCCGCTGCACCGGAGGCCCCGGCCGCCGCTGCCAAGGCCGACGGCACGCTCGATGCCACTGCCAACGACAACCTCAATGCGGTGCTGTGGATGCAGCGCGCGCAGGAGTACAAGGCGATCACCGAACAGACCTACCGTGCCGCCGCCGACCACCTGGATGCCGCGCTGAAGGAAGCCCACTGGGATGCGCTGGTGCCGGAAGAACGCGGCAACGAGGCCAAGGGCCTGAAGCCGGCCGTGGTGCTGGACGTGGATGAGACCGTGCTGGACAACTCGCCCTACCAGGCGCGCCTGGTGCGCGACGGCAAGGAATACGACGAGCTGACCTGGGACCAGTGGGTGGCCGAAAAGAAGGCCAAGGCCATTCCGGGCGTGGTTGATTTCGCCAAGGCCGCCAACGCCAAGGGCGTGACCCTGCTGTACATCTCCAACCGCGCCGTGCACCTGAAGGACGCAACCCTGGCCAACCTGCGCGAGCAGGGCCTGCCGGTGGCCGATGACAGCGTGTTCCTGGGCCTGGGCACCGTGGTCGAAGGCTGCGAGCAGGCCGGCAGCGAGAAGAACTGCCGCCGCCGCCTGGCCGGGCAGAAATACCGCGTGCTGATGCAGTTCGGCGACCAGCTGGGCGATTTCGTCGAAGTGACCGCCAACACCAACGACGGTCGTGACGCGCTGCTGCAGCAGTACCACGACTGGTTCGGCGAGCGCTGGTGGATGCTGCCGAACCCGACCTACGGCGGCTTCGAGCCGGCGCAGTTCAACAACGACTACAGCCAGTCGCGCCAGGCCCGCCACGACGCCAAGCGCGCCGCCCTGGACTACGCACCGTGAGCCGCGCGCCGCTGCCGCTGCGCGATGACGAGCGCCTGATCTTCGCGCTGGACGTGCCTGACCGCGTGCAGGCGCTGGAGTGGGTCGACCGCCTCGGCGACAGCGTGGCGTTCTACAAGATCGGCATGGAACTGCTCGCCTCCGGCGAGTACTTCCAGGTGCTGGACGAGCTGGCCCGCCGCGACAAGCGCGTGTTCGTCGACCTGAAGTTCTTCGACATCCCGGCCACCGCCGCGGCGGTGATCAAGCGCCTGTCGCAGTGGCCGGTCAGCTACGCCACCATCCACGGCTGGCACCCGGCGATGATGGAAGCCTGCGCCGCCGCCAACAGCAGCGACATGCGCCTGCTGGCGGTGACCGTGCTGACCTCGATGGGCCGCCCGGACCTGGCGCAGATGGGCATCGACCGTGAGCCGGTGGACGTGGTGGTCGAGCGCGCGCTGGCCGCGCAGGCGGCCGGTATCGATGGCGTGATCGCCTCGGGCCAGGAAGCCGGCCCGATCCGCGCCGCTACCGGCGCCGGGTTCTCGATCGTCTGCCCGGGCATCCGCCCCGGTGGCCCGGTCGGCGATGACCAGAAGCGTACCGTTGGCGTGGCCCAGGCCTTTGCCGATGGCGCCGATGCCATCGTGGTCGGTCGCCCGATCCGCCTGGCCGCCGATCCGCAGGCTGCGGCCCGGGCCATCCAGCAGGAAATCGCGTCGGCGTTGGCTACGCGCTGAGATTCCGCTGCGCAGTCTGCAGGCCCGAACGCCATCCCGACCCGCGCGGGATGGCGTTTTTGCATCCGCCGAAGGACCGGTTGTGCCCGAATCGCCGCGAAACCTGCCGTAGATTTCATGGCCCCGGCGCAAGGCATCAGGCTACTCAATAAAATCAATGATTTATATGACACTACGTGAAGTGTTGCCTTAACTTGAAGGGCAGCGTAGGATCGCCGCCATCCGGTCCTCGGACCGGACATGTGCCACAACACTGTCCACCGGCCCTGCGCCGGCTTGAAGAGCCTGTGATCCTCGTGATCCCGGCTCTTTTTTTATTCCGATCAGTGACTTGCACAAGCAACCGCGGAAACCGTGACGTCCCGGCTTGCCGCTGTCACCTCGCAGGCCGCAAGATGCGGACCGGTCCGGGGAGTCCGAGTGCATGAGCGTGGCAGTGCGAGGAAGGTCTGCGCGTGGATGGGGGCTGGCAGCCATGCTGTTGCTGGCCGTGGCCGCGTGCCGTGAATCGGTCAACGATCCGGCCAAGCCGGCGGCCGAGCCGGTCGCGGCGGTGCAGGCGATGGCCCTGCGCCTGGCCGAGGACGATCTGGTCGGCTATGCAAAGCTGTCGGTTCCGCCCAGCCAGTACCAGCGCCTGCAGCAGGCCTGGGCCGAGGGCCATAGCCAGTGGCCGCTGACTGAACTGCCACTGGGCGACCAGCTGCTGCCGATGCTGGCCGCACTGCGCACGCCCAATGCCGGTGCCGAACTGCAACGCAGCTTCGACCGCCAGCTGGCAGGCCAGGCCAGCGCGGTACGCCAGGCGGCGCAGTCGATGGGCAACTTCGGCGTGCAGTACCTGCGCCACCAGAAGGGCTATACGCCCGGCCAGCAGGCCCATTACATCGCCCTGGTGGAAACCCTTGCCAGCTGGGCGCAGGGCGCGCCGATCAGTGACCGTGCGCGTGCACGCAGCACGATCGCCGCGCTGGTGAGTGCCGCCGGCAAGGTTGGCTTCGACGATGAGGCCGACCTGCAGGCCGCGGGCATGGAAGGCAGCCTGCAGCAGCTGGCGCCGTTCATCCATACCCTCAAGGCGGTGCTGGGCAGCTACGGGCTGGGCGTGGATGACGCGCTGCGCAGCGTGCGGGGCGAGCTGCTCTCGGTGGAGGGCGACAATGCGCTGGTACGCCTGCACTACGACCTGGCGGGGCGCGAGATGACCCTGCAGCTGCCGCTGAGCCGCCGCGAGGGCCACTGGTACCTGACCCGCACCCTGGCCGACACCGACGCGCTGCTGCGCAAGGCCGACGCGGCCCGCGCCGCTGCGTCGCCGTCACCGGCTGAAGCCCCCGCCGAGGGTGGGGAAGCGGCAACGCCGCCGCCTAAGCCATAATGGCGCCGATGTCGAAACAGAACCCGCTGCCGTTCCCCGGCGAAGAATCCCAGTCGACGCCCGCCGATACGGTGCCGGCGTCCCCCTCGACCGGTACCGGCCCGAACCCGGTACCGCCGCCCGCGCACGCGCGTCCGGCCGGCCGCCGCCCGCTGTGGGCTCGCCTGCTCGGCCGCCTGGTCGAGCCGTGGCTGTCGCTGAAGATCGAACCGGAAGACCCGGGCCAGTACAACGATGGCCGCCCGGTCATGTACGTGCTGGAAGACTACGGCCTGTCCAATGCGCTGATCCTGGACAAGGCCTGCCGCCAGGCCGGCCTGCCGTCGCCGCTGGTGCCGCTGGCCGGTGACCCGACCGGCCGCAAGCGCGCCTACCTGGCGCTGTCGCGGCGCAGCTCCAGCAACTCGCTGATTCCCGAACAGCGCGGCGCCAAGACCCACTCCGATTCGCTGGCCAAGGTGCTGCAGGCCCACCGCGTGCGCGATGACCTGGACGTGCACCTGGTGCCGGTGTCGATCTTCGTCGGCCGCGCGCCGGACAAGCAGAGCGGCTGGTTCGCCGTGCTGTTCTCGGAAAACTGGGCGCTGGTCGGCCGCTTCCGCCGCCTGCTGGCGGTGCTGCTCAACGGCCGCAGCACCATCGTCCGCTTTGCCCCGCCGATCTCGCTGCGCAGCACCGTGGACGAAGGCCTGGAGCCGGAGCGCACGGTGCGCAAGCTGCAGCGCGTGCTGCGTACCCATTTCCGCCGCATCCGTGAATCGGTGATCGGCCCTGACCTGTCGACGCGGCGCCTGCTGGTCGACCAGGTGCTGGCCGCCGAACCGGTGCGCGAAGCGATCGCCGCACAGGCCAAGCGCGACAATTCGAAGCCGGCCGATGCCTGGAAGAAGGCACACGCCTACGCCTGGGAAATCGCCGCGGACTATTCCAGCCCGGTGGTGCGCTCGGCCAGCTTCATGCTCAGCCATGTGTGGAACCGCATCTATGCGGGCGTGCTGGTGCACCACCTGGACAAGTTCAAGGCCGCCGCGCCGGGCCACGAAGTGGTCTACGTGCCCAGCCACCGCAGCCACATGGACTACCTGCTGCTGTCCTACCTGCTGTACGACCGTGGCATCGTGCCGCCGCACATCGTGGCCGGCATCAACCTGAACCTGCCGGTGGTCGGCACCCTGCTGCGCAAGGGCGGTGCGTTCTTCATCCGCCGCTCGATCCGTGGCAACGCGCTGTACTCGGCGGTGCTCAGCGAATACGTCGCGCAGCTGGTGGCCGGTGGCTACTCGCTGGAGTACTTCGTCGAAGGCGGCCGCTCGCGTACCGGCCGACTGCTGCAGCCCAAGGGCGGCATGATCTCGATGACGCTGCGCGCGTTCCTGCGCCAGCCGCGCAAGCCTGTGCTGTTCCAGCCCATCTACATTGGCTACGAGAAGCTGATGGAGGGCGGCAGCTACCTGGACGAACTGTCCGGCCGGCCGAAGGAAAAGGAATCGATCTGGTCGCTGCTGTGGGGCATCCCCAAGGTGCTCAAGCAGAACTACGGCCAGGTGGTGGTGAACTTCGGCGAGCCGATCGCACTGAACGACGTGCTCGCCGAGAAGGCGCCGGAGTGGAAGGGCGAGGCGGTGTCCGAGGACGAGAAGCCGGCGTGGCTGTCGACCACGGTGGATACGCTGGCCGAACGCATCCAGGTGCGTATCAACGGCGCCGCCGACGTCAACCCGATCAACCTGCTGGCGCTGGCCCTGCTGTCCACGCCGAAGCACGCGATGGGCGAGGCCGACCTGATCGCGCAGATCGAGCTGTGCAAGACCCTGCTGGTCGAGATGCCGTATTCGGACCGGGTGACGGTGACCCCGCACTCGCCGGAGCGGATCATCGCCCATGCCGAAGAAATCAACGTCCTCACCCGCATCAAGCACCCGCTGGGTGACGTGCTCAGCGTCAGCGGCGATACCGCGGTGCTGCTCAGCTACTTCCGCAACAACGTGGTGCACCTGTTCACCGCCTCGTCGTGGGTGGCCTGCTGCTTCCAGAACAACCGCCGCATGAGCCGCACCGGCCTGGTCCAGCTGGGCCGTACGGTATACCCGTTCCTGCAGGCCGAGCTGTTCCTGCCGTGGAGCGAGGATGAGTTCGCCCAGCGCATCGACCGGACCATCGATGTGTTCGTGCGCGAAGGCCTGCTGCAGAACGTCAACGATGACGATGGCGGCATCCTCGCGCGCAACACCGGGCAGACCGACGAGGTGTTCCGCCTGCGTGCGATCGGCCATTCGCTGCAGCAGGCGTTCGAGCGCTATTACATCGCCATCTCGGTACTGGTGAAGAACGGCCCGGGCGTGCTCGGCGCGGCCGAGCTGGAAAGCCTGTGCCAGCAGGCCGCGCAGCGGCTGAGCCTGCTCTACGCACCGGCGGCACCGGAGTTCTTCGACAAGTCCCTGTTCCGTGGTTTCATCCAGAAGCTGCGCGAGCTGCGCCTGGTGTGGCCGGACGAGAACAGCAAGCTGCTGTTCGACGAACGCCTGGACGCCTGGGCCAAGGATGCCAAGTTCATCCTCGGCCGCGAGCTGCGCCACACCATCGAACGGGTCAGCCCGGAAGCGGCACGCCCGGACGAGCCTGCGCCGCAGGATTGAAGGCAGCGCCGGGCCGTGCCCGGCGAAAGGCATGCCAACCAAGGTTGGCATCTACCGGGGCGAAGCAGTAGATCCACGCCATGCGTGGATGGGCCACCGCTCAGGCCGGTTCGTCGGGAATCTGCAGGCTTTCCAGCCTGGCGATGCAGTCCTTCAGCTGCAGCTTGCGCCGCTTCAGGCGCTTGGCTTCCAGCTCGTCCTCGCCATTGGCGGCCATGCGGGTGATCTGTTCATCCAGCAGGCGGTGCTCGGCGCGCAGGGCGGCGAGGTGCTCGACGATCTCGGCGGGGCTGTAGGTGTCCACAGCCTCCGAGCATACACAGCGATGATGACTGCCGGGAGAGGGGAATTCCGACCCCCGGCCGTGGCCGCTCCGAGCCGTTAGAATGGAACCCATGAGTGCCGTGATTTCCCTTCCCGATCCCCAGCCGCGCGCCGCCCGTGATCCGCGCGTGGCCGAGCGCGAGCAGCACAAGCTGGCCAAGCGCCTGCGCCGCCAGGTCGGCGAGGCGATTGCCGACTTCGGCATGATCGAGGCCGGCGACAAGGTCATGGTCTGCCTGTCCGGCGGCAAGGACAGCTACACCCTGCTGGACGTGCTGCTGCAGCTGCAGAAGAAGGCGCCGGTGCCGTTCGAGCTGGTGGCGGTGAACCTGGACCAGAAGCAGCCGGACTTCCCCGAGCACGTGCTGCCGGAATATCTGGCAGGCCTGGGCGTGCCGTATCACATCATCGAGCAGGACACCTATTCGGTGGTCAGCCGGGTCATCCCGGAAGGCAAGACCATGTGTTCGCTGTGCTCGCGGCTGCGTCGTGGCGCGCTGTACAACTACGCCGAACTCCATGGCTTCACCAAGATCGCGCTGGGCCACCACCGCGACGACATGGTGGCCACGTTCTTCATGAACCTGTTCCACCACGCCAAGCTGTCGGGCATGCCGCCGAAGCTGCGCAGCGATGACGGCAAGCACGTGGTGATCCGGCCGCTGGCCTATGTGCGCGAAAGCGACATCGTCGAGTACGCACAGGCACGCCAGTTCCCGATCATTCCCTGCAACCTGTGCGGCAGCCAGGAGAACCTGCAGCGCCGCCAGGTCGGCCTGATGCTGAAGCAGTGGGAAAAGGACCACCCGGGCCGCATCGAGCAGATCGCGCGTGCCATGGGTGAAGTCCGGCCCTCGCAGCTGGCCGACACCACCCTGTTCGACTTCATGGCGCTGGGCCGTCGCGACGACGCGCCGCTGCCCGACGCCCATGCCTGGCTGGCCGGCTCCCCGGCCGACGCCGACGCAGATCCCGAGACGCCCACCGTCTAAGGTCGGTCGCCCTTCCTCTTTGCCATCCGGAATTCCATGTTCTTTCGCAACCTGACGTTCTTCCGTTTCCCGACCACCACCGATTTTTCCGAAGTCGACACCCTGCTGCCGCACGCCCTGCTGAAGCCGGTCGGCGCGCTGGAAATGAATTCGCGCGGCTTCATCTCGCCATTCGGCCGCGAGGAGAAGGAACTGCTCTCCCACCGCATCGCCGAACATTTGTGGCTGACCGTGGGCGGCGAGGACAAGATCCTGCCGGCGGCGGTGGTCAACGACCTGCTCGAGCGCAAGCTGGAAGAGATCGAGGAGAAGGAAGGCCGCCGCCCGGGTGGCCGCGAGCGCAAGCGCATGAAGGACGACCTGCTGCATGAACTGCTGCCGCGCGCCTTCGTGAAGTCCTCGCGCAACGACGCCTTCATCGACCTGCAGCACGGCTACGTGGCGGTGGATACCTCCAGCCGCAAGACCGGCGAGTACTTCATGTCCGACATCCGCGGCCTGCTCGGCAGCTTCCCGGCGATGCCGCTGAATGCCGAAGTCGCACCGCGTTCGATCCTGACCGGCTGGATCGCCGGCGAGCCGCTACCGACCGGGCTGAGCCTGGGCGAAGAGTGCGAGATGAAGGACCCGGTGGAAGGTGGCGCGGTGGTCAAGTGCCAGCACCAGGAACTGCGCTGCGACGAGATCGACAAGCACCTGGACGCCGGCAAGCAGGTGACCAAGCTGGCGCTGATCTTCGAAGACAACCTGTCCTTCGTGATCGGCGACGACCTGATCGTGCGCAAGCTGAAGTTCCTCGACGGCGCCCTGGACCAGCTGGAGCATGCCGACGAAGACGGCCGCCGCGCCGAGTTCGACGCCCGCTTCGCCCTGCAGAGCGCCGAGATCCGCCGCCTGTTCCTGTTGCTGGAAGAAGCCTTCAAGCTCAGCAAGGCTGACTGAACAGGCAGCCCGACGGCCGCCGGTCATCCGGCGGCCCGAAGCGGCGCTATGCTGGGCGCATGAGCCGTCTGCTGCGCCGCCTGATCAGCCCGACCCCGCCCGCCACCGTACAGCGCGACACCGTTCGCCTGCGCCTGGAGGATGCCGAGATCGAGGTGCTGCGCGTGCGCGATCCACGTGCGCGCCGCATCAAGCTGAGCGTGGACGAGCGCGGCGCACGCTTGACCCTGCCGCCGCGCGCAAGCCTGGTGATGGGCGAACGCTTCCTGGAACAGCATCGCGACTGGCTGGCGCTGCAGCTGCGCCAGTACCAGGGCCAGGGCCTGCCGGCACCGCTGCAGCCCGGCGAAGACGGCGTGCTGCCCCTGCGTGGCGAACTGCTGCCGCTGCGCTGGCAGGAAGGCCGCTACGCGCGCCTGGAGATCGACGCGCACGGCGCCTGCGTGCAGTGGCCGACCCGCGGCGGTGATGCCACCCTGCGCCGCCTGCTGCGCGAGTTCTACGAAGCCCAGACCCGCGCCGACGTCGGCCGCTGGCTGCCGAAGTACCTGCCCACCCTGCCGCGCGCACCCAGCCGCCTGCGTCTGAAGGTGATGTCCTCGCAATGGGGCTCACTTGCCCCGGATGGCAGCATGGCACTGGACCTGGCGCTGGTGCTGGGCCGATCCGAGGCGTTCGAGTACGTGCTGGTGCACGAACTCTGCCACCTGATCCAGCCGAATCACTCACCCGCGTTCTGGCACGAAGTGGAACAACGCTTCCCCGCCTGGCGCGAACAGCGCGATTACTTCCAGCTGGAAGGGCGACGCCTGAAGGCCATGCTCCGGCAACTGCTGTAGCGCGCGCGCTACAGCAGTTGCCCACGCATTCTTCCTCTACCCCCGCCTTCGGCGCGCCCCTTCAACAGAAGGGGCTTCACTCAAGACCGCGTGCTGAGCAGTCGAGCAAGCTCGACTCTACAGAAGCGCACACAGCGCGCGACCCGCTTCCGCTCTTGCTCTTCTTTCTCTCTTCCGTGGCTGGACACGCACGGAAACTGTCTGAGGCCGGGCGGGTGAGCCATGCAGGGGCGTTGGCGCCATGGATGGCGCCATCGAGCTTACAAGGGTGAAGGCGCTTTGCTTGCGAAGCACTGCTTCGCAAGCGCCTGAACGCACAGCCGCCAGCGGCTGGGCCGGGCCCCGGAGGGGGACTTGCAGCGACCCCTGCGCAATCCACCCCACCCGGCCAAGCACGGCTTCTGATCTGAACGACCCACCACGAGGGGCTCAGCCGTTGGCCGAAACCCTCACCCCGCCCGCAGCGCCACCGCCGCCGCCCACCGCGCCGCCACCCGCGGCGCCGTGATGCACACCGCCTGATCGGTCACCGTCGTCACCGCGCGCTCCAGCAGCTGGATATCCGCCTCATGCTGGCGCGCCACATGCGGATCCTCGAAGAAGATCGCGCGCTGGCAACGCCCCTCCAGCACCCGGTCGGCAATCTGCGCATCACCGCCCATCGGACCGCTCTGGTAGCGCGTCACCCACGGCGTATCACGCGGCCAGCCCCGGCTCCAGGCCAGCTCGTTCAAACGCTGGCCGGTGGTCCCGGTGGCCACCCGCTCACCGAACCGGGCCAGCACATCGAAGTGCTCATCGGCGAAGGCCAGCATCGCCGGCTTCATCGCATCGTGCGCGATCAGCGCCAGCGTCTGGCCTTCGAACGCATGCAGGTCGTCGGCGCCGGCATCGGCTGCCAGCCCGGCGTGGACGCGCTCCACCTCCACCCAGTCGCGTGCGGTGGCCACGGTCGAAATGAACGGCTTGCCGTGGATCACGCACTGCCGCTTGAGCGCGGTTGCTTCCGGAAACACCGAGGATGGATCGACCGGGTCGATCAGGTAGATCGCGCCATCCAGTGTCCGATCCGGACCCATGCCAACGACTTCGGCGACCAGCTTCATCAGGCCACCCTCGCGTCCGTAGGGATAACGGTGCAGGCCCGCGTACCCGGTCAGGAAGCCCTGCCGTTCGACTGCGTCATGGGTGCGGCCGACCGCATGCAGCGACACGCCCAGCTCGCGCAGGCCGGCCTCGCTGCTGCGCAGCCAACGGAACAGCGCAGCGCGCGCGTCGTGGTGATGAAGACGGTTGGCAGCCAGGCCGATGCGCATCGAACGCTCCGCAGGTACGGGTGAAGGCGGCAGTGTATGTCGGCATTCCCCCATCTGGATGCTTTTACAACTTTCTTCATTGCCGTCGGCCCGCGCGTCGATAGCGTGGCAGGCAGCGGTACCGCAGCGCGGCCGTTCCTTCCGCCCGCGAGATGAGGATGCCTACCGTGAATGTCGCCGGCTTCCCGGCAGCCATTGCTGTCATGGCCAGCCTGCTGCTGCCTGCCGCGGCCTCCGCCACGGGCTGCAGCACACCGCTGCGCATCGCCTGGCCGTCCGACCGTGCTCCTTTGTCGTCCAGCGAACAGGGCGAAGCCCGGGGGCTCGGCGCGGCGTACCTGAAGCTGCTGGGCGGGCAACGGCCACTGCAGCTGTTGCCCGTGCCGGCCACCAGCGTGGACCGGGACGAGCTGCCGGCCGGCACCCAGGCGCTACTGGGATGGCCACGCTCGCAACTGCCTGCCGGATGGGTGGTCAGCACGCCCTACCTGCAGCTGCCACAGGTGATCGTGCGCCGGGAGGATGCGCCGCCGGTGCTGGGCCTGGAAGATCTGCGTGGACGCATTGTGGCCAGCCCCAGCCGGGTGCCGCTGCAGGGGCTGCTGGCCGAGCAGGCAGCGGGTGCACAGCTGCTGCCACCGGCAGCGCTGGACGATGCACTCCCGCTGCTGGGCACCGGATTGATCGATGCGGTGGTCGCCAACCTCGGCGACGTCGAGGCGGCGTTGCGCCGCTACCAGGGCGATGCACTGCTGATCGCCGCGCCGGCCGGTTTCGATGATGCCCTGGTGCTGGCGACCACGCCCGCCTGCGCCGATGTCATCGCCGGCTTCGAACAGGCGCTGTCGCAGCTGACCGATACCGAGCGCGATCAGATCCGCGCGGCCTGGCTGCCGGACCGGCCGCGCAACGCTCCGTCATCGTCGCCCCTGCGCTGGCTGGTGCCGGCCTCGCTGATCCTGCTCGCCCTGGCGCTGGTCCATGCCTTCGGCTACTGGCGGGTCCATCGCGAGAGCGTGCGCCGCCGAGGGGTGGAGCAGCGCCTGCAGGAGGTGACCGCGAACCTGCCGGCGGTGGTCTACCAGGCGCGTCGTTCGGCGGGCGGCAACTACAGCTTTCCGCAGATCGCCGGGGACGTGCAGGCTCTGTTCGGAATCAGCGTGGAGACCGCGCGGATCGATCACCAGCGATTGTTGGCCGCGGTCCACCCGGATGACCGCAACCAGGTGATGGCCTGCGTCGAGATGGCTGCATTGGCGCGTGGCCCGATCGACGTCACCTTCCGCACCCGCTCGCCACAGGGCTGGCGATGGGGGCGCTCGCATGGGCGGCCGTTGTCCTGCGACGACAGCGACGTCGAGTGGAGCGGCTACTGGATCGACGTCAGTGAGGTGCAGTCACGTACCCGCGCGCTGGCCGAAGCGCGCCGCGAGGCCGAGCAGGCGGCACAGGCCAAGGCGCACTTCCTGGCAACGATGAGCCACGAGATCCGCACCCCGATGAGCACGCTGCTGGGCATGCTCGAACGGCTGGCGGGCAGCAGGCTGGAGCCACGCCAGCAGCAGGTGCTGGCCACCGTCGATGATGCCGCGTGGATGCTGCGGCAGATCCTCGACGATGTACTGCACAGCCAACGCCTGGAGGGCGCACCACTGCAGCTGCGGCCCACCGACCTGGCGGCACTGGTGCGCGCGGTGCAGCAGCTGCTGATGCCGGTGGCCGCCAGCCGAGGCCTGCACCTGCAGGTGGTGCTTGATCCGGAGATGCAGCCGGGATCGCTGGCCGATGGCCTGCGCCTGCGCCAGATCCTGTTCAACCTGGCCGGCAACGCGTTGAAGTTCACCCGGCACGGCCACGTGGAACTGCAGGTGCAGGTACTGCAGCAACGCGACTGGGGCCAGCGACTGCGCCTGCAGGTAAGCGACAGCGGCGTGGGCATCAGCGAGGAGCGCCAGCAGGCGGTGTTCGCTGCCTATACCCAGGCGGAGCGCTCGACCACGCGGCGCTTCGGCGGCAGTGGGCTGGGCCTGGCGATCTGCCGTGAGCTGGCGATCTCGATGGGGGCGGAGCTGCAGCTGCGCAGCTCACCCGGGAAGGGCACCACGGTGTGGCTGGATCTGGACCTGGATGCCTGTGAGGCACCCGTGGCCGCGCCCGCGCCGGCGGTTGCGGACGAGCGTCCATTGCCGGCGGCGCGCGTGCTGATGGCTGAAGACCATCCCACCAACCTGCATCTGCTGGAGCAGCACCTGTGTGCGCTCGGGCTGCAGGTCCACGCCTGTACCGATGGACGGTCGGCGCTTGAAGCATGGCAGGCGCAGCCGTTCGACCTGGTCATCACCGACTGCCACATGCCGGGCATGGATGGCTTCGCGCTGGCACGGGCGATCCGTGCCGATGCCTGCCCGGCGCGTGCGCAGGTGCCGATCATCGCGCTCACCGCCAGCGTGATGGAAAGCACCCGCGAAGCCTGTCGTGCGGCTGGCATCGACCACTTCCTGGCCAAGCCGGTGGAGCCGCACGCACTGCGGGCACTGCTGGCGGCACTGCTGGTACCGGACTCAGTGGGCCAGTAGCCGCACGATGCTGGCGGCGGCATCGCGGCCTTCGGCCACGGCGGTCACCACCAGGTCAGCACCGCGCACCGCGTCACCACCGGCGAACAGGCGCGGATGCGCGGTCTGGAATGGCAGGCGGTCCTTGCCGCCGGCCACGATGCGGCCGTTGGACTGGCCTTCCACGCCCAGCTCGGCCAGCCACGCCGGCACGCTCGGCGAGAAGCCGAAGGCGATGATCACCACGTCCGCTTCCAGCAGCGATTCACTGCCTTCGATCGGCACGGCGTTCTGGCGGCCGTTGGCATCGGGCTCGCCCAGCCGGGTTTCCACCACGGTCACGCCGATCACTTCATCGTCGGCGCCGGCTTCGATCGACAGCGGCTGCCGGTTGAACAGGAAGCGCACGCCTTCTTCGCGGGCATTGGCCACTTCGCGCGCGCTGCCGGGCATGTTGGCTTCGTCGCGGCGATAGGCACAGGTGACCTTGGCCGCGCCCAGCCGCACCGCGCTGCGCACGCAGTCCATGCCGGTATCGCCGCCACCGAGCACCACCACGCGCTTGCCGTTGAGGTCGGGCAGGGCAATGGTGTCTTCCCAGCCGGCAATCGGCCGGCCCTTCGGATCATCGCCGCCAACGATGCGGCTGTTCTGCACCAGGAACGGCAGGGCCGGCAGCACGCCCTTCAGGTCCTGGCCGTCGAGGCCACCATCGGTGTAGCGGTAGGCGCCGGTGCCGACGAACACCGCG
This sequence comes from Stenotrophomonas sp. FR024, assembly GCF_047500745.2. Lineage (NCBI taxonomy): Bacteria > Pseudomonadati > Pseudomonadota > Gammaproteobacteria > Lysobacterales > Lysobacteraceae > Stenotrophomonas > Stenotrophomonas sp. FR024. Next base: position 151,896 of record NZ_JAXAXM020000006.1, on the reverse strand, counting down.
TCGTGGCTGTCCAGCAGCTGCTGCACGCTCAGGTCACGGCCGATCTCCACGCCGAGGCGGAACTGCACGCCCATGCCCTCCAGCACTTCGCGGCGGCGGTGGATCACGTCCTTGTCCAGCTTGAAGCTGGGAATGCCGAACTGCAGCAGGCCGCCGATCTGCTCATAGCGGTCGTAGACCACGGCGGCAATGCCAGCGCGGGCGAGGCGATCAGCGCAGGCCAGGCCGGCCGGACCGGCGCCGATCACCGCCACGCTGTGGCCGCTGGGCTGCACCGCGCCCAGGTCAGGGCGCCAGCCGCTGGCCAGCGCGGTATCGACGATGTACTTCTCCACCGCACCGATGGTGACCGCACCGAATTCCTCCAGCGTGCAGCTGCCCTCGCACAGGCGATCCTGCGGGCAGACCCGGCCGCACACCTCCGGCAACGGGTTGGTGCTGTGGCACAGCGTGGCGGCTTCGTGGATGCGGTTCTCCTGCACCAGCTGCAGCCACTGCGGAATGGCGTTGTGCACCGGGCACTTCCAGCTGCAGTAGGGGTTGCCGCAGTCCAGGCAACGGCCGGCCTGGTACTGGGCGTCCTCCTTGCCGAACTTGCCATACAGCTCGCCCCAGTCGCCGGACGTACGCAGTTCCACTGGAATGCGCTGCGGCATGGTGCGGGGCAGGTCGAGGAACTGGAAGGCGTGCTTGCGGCTCATGGCGGGCTCTGGAATGCGGGGGGGAACGTTGCCGGCCAGCGGCCGGCACTACGTGATCCTGGGATGCCGGCCAGCGGCCGGCACTACCGTTACGCGGCGCGTCGCAGGGTTTCGGTCAGTGACTCGATGCTGGCGGCCTTCGGTTTGACCAGCCAGAACTTGCCGATGTAGTCGCGGAACTCGTCCAGGATCTGCTGCGCCCAGATGCTGCCGGTCAGCTCGCGATGGCGGCCGATCAGGCGGTGCAGGTGCTGGCGGTAGTTCTCGAAGCCTTCGGCGGAGACGCGATGGATGTCGATCAGTTCGTGGTTGTAGCGGTCGACGAAATCGCGGTCGACGTCCAGCACGTAGGCCAGCCCGCCGGTGAAACCCGCACCGAAGTTCAGGCCGACCTTGCCCAGTACCAGCACCACGCCATCAGTCATGTACTCGCAGCAGTGGTCACCGGCGCCTTCCACCACCGCCAGCGCGCCGGAATTGCGCACGGCGAAACGTTCGCCGGCACGACCGGCAGCGAACAGTTCACCGCCGGTGGCACCGTACAGGCAGGTGTTGCCGATGATCGCGGTGCTGCGTGCCTCGAAGCGGGCGCCGCGCGGCGGACGCACCACCAGGCGGCCGCCAGCCATGCCCTTGCCGACGTAGTCGTTGGCTTCGCCTTCCACTTCCAGGTGCAGGCCACCGACGTTGAACGCGCCGAAGCTCTGCCCGGCACTGCCGCGGAAACGCAGTTCCAGCGGCGCCTCGGCCATGCCCTGGTTACCGTGTGCGCGTGCCACCGCACCGGCCAGGCGGGTGCCGATGCTGCGGTCGGTGTTGTGGATCAGGAAGCGGTGTTCGCCACCGCGCTTGTGTTCGATGGCCGGGGCCAGCAGGCCGTCCATCTGCGTGGCCAGGCTGTCCGGCGATTCGTACAGGCGCTGCGCCGCACAGTGACTGCCCTCGTAGCGGGCATCGGCCAGCAGGCGTGACAGGTCCACGCGCACGCCGTCGCGCGGCGCCGCCTCGATCTGCCGCAGCAGGTCGGTGCGGCCCACGATTTCTTCCAGCGAACGCGCACCCAGGTACGACAGCCAGCCACGCACTTCCTCGGCCAGCAGGCGGAAGAAATTCTCCACGCGCTCGGGCTGGCCGGTGAAGTGGTTCTCGCGCAGGCGCTCGTCCTGGGTGGCCACGCCGGTGGCGCAGTTGTTGAGGTGGCAGATGCGCAGGTACTTGCAGCCCAGCACGATCATCGGCGCGGTGCCGAAGCCGAAGCTGTCCGCGCCCAGCAGCGCGGCCTTGACCACGTCCAGGCCGGTCTTCAGGCCGCCGTCGGTCTGCAGCAGGGTGCGCCCGCGCAGATCGTTGGCCAGCAGCGCCTGGTGCGCTTCGGCCACGCCCAGTTCCCACGGCACGCCGGCATAACGGATCGAGCTGACCGGCGAGGCGCCGGTGCCGCCGTCATGGCCGGAAATGGTGATCAGGTCCGCACCGGCCTTGACCACGCCGGCGGCGATCGTGCCCACACCGGCATGGCTGACCAGCTTCACCGACACCAGCGCGGTCGGGTTGACCTGCTTGAGGTCGTAGATCAGCTGCGCCAGGTCTTCGATCGAATAGATGTCGTGGTGCGGCGGCGGCGAGATCAGGCCGATGCCTGGACGCGCGTAGCGCAGCCGCGCGATCAGCTCGTTGACCTTGTGCCCAGGCAGCTGGCCGCCTTCGCCGGGCTTGGCGCCCTGCGCGACCTTGATCTGCAGCACTTCGGCATTGACCAGGTATTCGGCGGTGACGCCGAAGCGGCCCGAGGCCACCTGCTTGATCTTGCTGCGCTTGGCGGTGCCATAGCGTGCGGGATCTTCGCCGCCTTCGCCGGAATTGCTGCGACCACCGAGGCGGTTCATCGCAATCGCCAGCGCCTCGTGTGCCTCAGGTGACAGTGCACCCAGGCTGATCGCCGCGGTATCGAAGCGCGGGAACAGTTCGCTGGCCGGCGCCACGTCATCGAGTGGTGTCGGCGCAGCGGCCGGCACCAGTTCCAGCAGGTCGCGCAGTGCCGACGGCGGACGCGCGTGCACGGCATCGCAGTACTGCTGCCAGGCACGCGGATCGCCGCTGCGCGCCGCGCGCTGCAGGGTGGTCACCACGTCCGGGTTGTACATGTGGTATTCGCCGCCGTGCACGTACTTCAGCAGGCCGCCGACATCCACGTCCTGCTGCGCATCCCAGGCCTGCGCGCACAGCTCGCGTGCGTCGGCATCCAGGCGCGCGAAACCGGCACCACCGATGCGCGAAGCGGTATCCGGGAAGCACAGGTCCACGACTTCCGGTTCCAGGCCGATGATCTCGAACAGCTGCGCGCCGCGGTAGCTGGCCACGGTACAGATGCCCATCTTCGAGATGATCTTCGACAGGCCCTTGTAGACGCCCTTGCGGTAGCGGCGGCCGATCTGCGACTGCTCACCGCCCTTGCTGAGCTTGAGGATGCCGCGTCGGCCCAGATCGAACAGGGTCTGATAGGCCAGGTACGGATACACCGCGGTAGCGCCGAAGCCGAGCAGGCAGGCCATGTGGTGCGGGTCGCGCGCGGTGCCGGTCTCGACGATGAGATTCACGTCGCAGCGCAGGCCCAGCCGCGAGAGGTGATGGTGGATGGCGCTGGTGGCCAGCAGCGCATGCACCATCGGCCGTCCGGCCACCGGGTAGCGGTCAGACAGCAGCAGCATCACCATGCCGTCGCGCGCGGCCTGTTCGGCCTCGGCACAGATGCGCTCGATGCCGGCACGCAGGCCCTCGTCTTCGCTGTAGGACAGGTCGAGCAGGCGGTTGGCCTGCACGTACTGGTCCATCTTCAGCAGCTGGCGCAGCTTGCGCTGGCTGAGCACCGGCGAATTGAGGATGACGTGGTTCACCGTCTCCGGGCCGGCATGGAAGATGTTGGTCTCCTTGCCGAGCTGGGTGGACAGCGACATCGCGCAGTCTTCGCGCAGCGGGTCGATCGGCGGGTTGGTGACCTGCGCGAAGGCCTGGCGGAAATAGTCGTACAGTGGACGGCTGCGCTGGCTCAGCACCGCCATCGGCGTGTCGTCGCCCATCGAACCGGTGGCTTCCTGTTCGGTCTCGGCCAGCGGCCGCAGCACCTGTTCCACTTCCTCGCTGCTGAGCTGGTAGAGCTTGTGGTAGCTGCGCAGGGTGCCTTCGTCGAAGGGTTCCTCCACCAGCGACGGGTCGATCAGTTCGGTCTGCAGGTAGGTCACGCCCTGCTGCAGCCATTGCTTGTACGGCGCGCGACCGCGGTTGATGCGATCCACCGCATCGGAGTCGAGCAGGTCGCCGCGCTTGAGGTCGATGGCGATCATCTCGCCCGGGCCGAGCTTGCCCTTGCGCACCACGCGCTCGGTCGGCACTTCCCACACACCCGCTTCGGAGGCGACCAGGAAGTGGCGGTCGGCGGTCAGCATCCAGCGCGCCGGGCGCAGGCCGTTGCGGTCGAGGGTACATACGGCGTAGCGGCTGTCGCAGGCGACGATGCCGGCCGGGCCATCCCACGGTTCGCTGTTCAGTCCGTGGAACTCGTAGAAGGCCGCCAGGTCCGGATCCTTGAATTCCAGCGACTGGGTGGCCGGCGGCACCAGGATGCGCAGCGCCTGGATCAGCTCCATGCCACCGGCGACCATCAGCTCCAGCATGTTGTCCAGGCTCTGCGAATCCGAACCGTGCATGGAGATGACCGGATCGAATTCGGCGATGTCGAAGCGCGGGGTCTTCCACACCTTGCTGCGCGCCTGCGCCCAGCGCCGGTTGCCTTCGATGGTGTTGATCTCGCCGTTGTGGGCGAGCATGCGGAACGGGTGCGCCAGCGGCCAGCGCGGCAGCGTGTTGGTGGAGAAGCGCTGGTGGAACACGATGGCGCTGGAGGCCAGTTCGCGGCGCTGCAGGTCCGGGAAGAAACGGCTGAGCTTGTCCGGCAGCACCATGCCCTTGTAGCTGATCGCATCCGGGGTGAGGGTGGTGACGTAGAAGTCGGCGTGTCCGCGCAGCTGCTGTTCGCTGCGGCGACGGGCCAGGAACAGCGCCAGCGCGAAGCCGGCATCGTCCTGGCCGATGCCGGCGTCGACGAACACCTGCTCGATGCGCGGCAGCGTGTCGCGCGCCAGCTGGCCGCAGACGCTGTCATCGGTGGGCACCTCACGCCAGCCGGCGACCTTGCAGCCCACCGCTTCCACCTGCGCCTGCAGCTGCGCGCGGCAGGCCTGCGCCGCGTCGGCGTCGTGCGGCAGGAACACCAGGCCGGCGGCGAAACGCGCAGCGACCGCGATGCCGGCTTCGCTGGCCAGCAGTTTCAGGAACGCATCGGGGCGGCGCAGCAGCAGGCCGCAGCCATCGCCGGTCAGGCCATCGGCGGCGACACCGCCACGGTGGGTCATGCGCGAAAGCGCGGCGATGGCGGTATCAACCAACAGGCGCGATGGTTGATCGTCGAGCTGGGCGACCATGCCAAATCCACAGGCATCGCGCTCGGAGCGCGGGTCGTAAAGCCCTTGGCGGTTGCGGGGGGCCATCTCTACCTCGATGCGGAATGAATTGAACGGGGACACTCAAGCCCGCTCAATCCCTGGAGCGCATCGTGAGGCCACCGGATGCCTCGACTAGATCACAGGTTGCTGCAACGCCGCAATACACGGTTGCAGGTGCAACAGAACGCGCCGGCAACCCAGTGCCGGCGCGGGGCCGGACTCAGCCGCAGCGCGCGCCGCTGACGGCGCCCTTGGCGTCCACTTCGATGTTCAGGCGGTCGCCGAGGAACTCCATCGTGGCCACGTCGTTGGGCTTGAGCACGCGCACCTGGTTGGCGCCGGCATCTTCCTGCGCCTGCTTGCCCAGCGCGTCGGTGTAGGTCTGGCCGACCAGGCTCTGCACCTGGCTGGCATCGCAGGTGCCGACCGGCGGAGCCTCGGTGGCCTTGCCGGCTTCGTCGGCCGGCGCCTTGGCGGCTTCGGCGGCCTGCTGGGCGTGGGCCGTGGCCGAATCCTGTTCATCCAGCGCCGGTGCCTGGCAGGCGGTCAGCGCCAGCACGGCCGGCAGCAACAGGGCGGAGAGCGAACGGGCGCGAATCGGGAACGACATCATGACTCCGGAAGGGGTTGTGAAGACCCGAGCATAGCGGCGAACCGGCCCTCACGTGTTTGTCTTGTGTTATCGACAGGATCGCGGCATGGCGACGGCGACACTACCGACATGCCAACCCCCTCTACTCCCGAACGACAGGCCGCACGCGCGGCCGGCCTGCGCTATGTCGACGATACCCAGCCGGGCATCAGCCGGCGCCGCGCCGGCAAGGGTTTCAGCTACCGCGATGCCGATGGTCACGCGATACGCGACGCCACCACCCTGCAACGCATCCGTGCGCTGGCGATTCCGCCGGCGTATACCGCCGTATGGATCTGCGCCCACGCCAACGGCCACCTGCAGGCCACCGGCCGCGATGCACGCGGACGCAAGCAGTACCGCTACCACGCCGACTGGGCCAAGGAGCGCGACGCCGGCAAGTTCGACCGCATCATCGCCTTTGGCGAGGCCTTGCCCACGCTGCGGCGGCGGTTGTCGCGGGATCTCAAGCGACCTGGGTTTCCGCAGGAAAAGGTGCTGGCCATGGTGGTGGCGCTGTTGGCAGACACCCTGGTGCGGGTCGGCAATGAAACCTATGCACAACAGAACCGTTCGTTCGGACTGACCACGCTGCGCAACCGCCATCTGGAGCTGCTGCGCGGCGGCCGGGTGCGCATGCGCTTCCGCGGCAAGTCCGGGCAGGTGCAGGAGGTGACCGTGGGCGACCGCAGGCTGGGGCTGCTGGTGCGGCGCCTGCAGCAGCTGCCGGGGCAGGCGCTGTTCCAGTACCGCGATGATGACGGTGCGCTGCAGCCGGTGGATTCCGGCGCGGTGAACGACTACCTGCGCGAGGTGATGGGCGAGGACTTCACTGCCAAGGATTTCCGCACCTGGGGTGGCACGGTGGCGGCGGTGCAGGCGTTTGCCGCCACCGAACTGCCGGAACCGGCCAGTCAGCGCGCGCTGGCGCAGGCGCAGCGCGCGGTGGTGTGCGAAGTGGCATCGCTGCTGGGCAACACTCCGGCGGTGTGCCGCAAGGCCTACATCGACCCGTGCGTGTTCGCCGGCTGGGAGCGCGGTGAACTGGCGAAGCTGGCCGGCCTGCGTGGGCCGCGCCAATGGGAACAGGCCACCCTGCGCGTGCTGCGCAGGGCGCGCAGGCTCAGCCGCAGTAGATCGCGGTGATGTTGTTGGTGCGGCCCTTTTCGATGGTCAGGCGGTCGCCGCCTTCGCTGGCCGGCGGTACCCGCGGACCGTCATGGCGCAGCACCCGCACATGCAGGCTGTCGCTGTCCACGCGTGCGCGGGCCACGGTGGCATCCGAAGCGGCCAAGCCCAGTGCGCCGCGCACCATGTCGCTGTGGCACTGCCCGGAAATCACGCCGTCGATCGGCTGCACCTGGGCCATCGGTGTGCTGCTGCAGGCGGCGAGGGCGAAGCAGACGGCGGCGGTGGCGATGGCATGTTTCATGGAGGTGTTCCTTGTGTGGTTGCGTGCAGCGTGCGACGTCGCACGTGGTGGCGGAATGAATACCGTGCACATCGTGGACACGGTGCGCTCACTGCCGCCAACAGCATAGGTGGAGACACTGCAGGAGCGGCGTGCGCCGCCCCCGGTAGTGCCGGCCGCTGGCCGGCAGCCCCCTTCCCTCCCGAGGAGACCTGCATGGCCACCACCAAGAAATCCCCCGTTCGCCGCAAGGCATCGCCGAAGGTGCGCAAAGGCAGCACCGCAACCAAGACCGTCGCCGCCCCCGATCGCCCGCGCGTGGTGAAGACCGCAACCCGCAAGGCGGCTGCCAGCGATCCGCGGGCAGCGCGCGTCGCGGCCCGGCAGCGGCGCCTGCAGGACCAGGAAAAGGCCAAGGATGTGCGCGCGGCGAAGAAGGCGACAAAGAAGACCGCGACCCAGGCAGGCGCACGCCGTCAGCCGGAGGCGATGCCGGCGCAGCAGCTGGCCAAGCCAGGGCATGAACACGAACTGGAGCTGGCGCCGCGTTTCCTTGCACCGGACTACACCGGCAGCGGCAAGCTGCAGGGCATGCGTGCGATCGTCACCGGTGGCGATTCCGGCATTGGCCGTGCGGTGGCGGTGCTGTTCGCACGCGAAGGCGCCGATGTGGCGGTACTGCACCTGGACGAGGCTGAGGACGCGGACATCACCCGCCAGCACGTGGAGCGCGAAGGCGGCCGCTGCGTGGTGATCGCCGGCGACGTGCGCGATCCGCGCTTCTGCAACAAGGCGGTCAAGCAGGTGGCGAAGGCGTTCGGCGGCATCGACATCCTGGTCAACAATGCCGCGTTCCAGCTGCATTGCGAGCGGCTGGAAGACCTGGAAGACGCGCATCTGCAGGAAACCCTGCAGACCAACATCGGCGGTTACATACAGATGGCGCGCGCGGTACTGCCGCATCTGGGCGAGGGTGCCAGCATCATCAACACCGGTTCGGAAACGGGAATCTTCGGCAGCAAGGCGCTGATCGATTACTCGGCCACCAAGGGCGCGATCCATGCGTTCACCAAGGCGCTGGCCAGCCAGCTGCTGCCGCGTGGCATCCGGGTCAACTGTGTGGCGCCGGGACCGGTGTGGACGCCGCTGAACCCGGCCGACAAGCCGGCGGAGGACGTGGCGGAGTTCGGCAAGGACAGCGACATGGGGCGGCCCGCACAGCCTGAAGAACTGTCGCCGGCCTATGTGTTCCTGGCTTCGCCGGTCTGTGCCAGTTACATCAGCGGGGTGATCCTGCCGGTGATGGGCGGGCCGCACGGCTGACGCACCGATTCTGCCGGAAATGGCCGTCGGCGCGGCCGATGCTCCGGTAGTGCCGGCCGCTGGCCGGCAGCCTCAGGGCACGGTCACCGCAGGCGCATAGAGATCGGCAATGCGCGGAATGAACTGCTGTGGATTGGCACCGACCAGATTGGTCAGCGCCACCACCGCCACGCCGCGGTCGGGGTAGACGATGAAGGCCGATCGCGCGCCACCGATGCCGGCCACCTGCAGGTCGGGCGATGCGCGCAGCACCGGCCAGCCGCCCGCCCATGGGCCGGCACGGCCATCGGTGAGGCGCTCTGCGGTCCACATCCTCTTCCGAGCTGCATCCTGAAGCAGGCGCCCGTCGGTCAACGCGACCAGCCAGCGCGCGGTGTCATCGGCGGTGGTGAGGATGCCACCACCGGCCCACAGTGAAGGCGGAATGTCGTAGAACCAGTGCGACAGGCGCGCCGGTGCATCGGCTGCGTCGGTGGCACGCGGGGCCAGGCTGTACATCGTCGCCGCATCCGGAATCAGGTCGTAGCTGTCGCCGAAGGTGGTGCGGGCCATGCGCGCGCTGCTGAACTGGCCGGTGGCGAGGAAACGTTCGTAGGGCATGCCGGATTGCTGCGCGATGATCCGTGCCAGCAGTACGTAGTTGGTCTGGTTGTAGGCGAAGCGCTGCCCGGGTGCGGCTTCGACCGGCCGCGCAGTGACGGCTGTCCACGCCTGCGCTTCGGAGCCACCACCCAACAGCCCGTTCGCATCAAGGATGTCCGGAAGGCCTGAGGTATGCGCAAGCAACTGGCGTACGCGTACGTCTCTCCACGCTGGTGGAAGATCATCCAGGTAACGCGAGGCCGGCGCGTCCAGATCCAGCTGCCCCTGCTGGGCCAGCTGCGCGGCAGCCACGCCGGTGAACGCCTTGGTGGCCGAATTGAGCGGAAAGCGGGTGTCGCGCGAGGCAAGCACACCGTTCTCGACATTGGCCAGGCCGTAGGCCTCGGACAACACGATCTGCCCGTCTTTGATCACCGCGACCTGCAGCCCGGGAATGCGCTGCTCCAGCATGATCTGGCGGATCAGGCGGCGGGTCTGGTCGTTGGCCTGGTCCTGGCTGGCGGAGATGGCGGCGAAGGGCAGGGCAGTGATGAGCATGAGCACGACTCGAAGCATTGGGCGGAACATGCGGGATTCCGGCGGGGCGTCGAGGATCGGATGCAGCGGGTGCGTAAAAGGTTTAAGCAGCACCTGCGCTGCGAGGCAGGTACTGGTTGTGTGCGCGGGACGTGCCTGTTGCGGCTAGCGGATCCGGGAAGGAGACCTTCCGAACTGCCGCTTGAACGCGGCACTGAAGCTGCTGGTATGGGCGTACCCGGCCACGCTGGCCGCCACGTCCACTGACACCCGTCGTTGCAGCAGGGCATCGTGCGCCCGTTGCAGGCGCAGTGCACGCAGCCAGGCGGCGATGCTGCTGCCGTGCAGCTGCTGGAAGGTGCTTTGCAGGTCGACGGCGTTCGTACCCAGCCTGCGCGCCATCTGGTTGATGGTCAGGCCATCGGCCTCGCCGCTCTGCAGCCACTGCTGCAACTGGTCCACGCAACGCCGCAGATGCGCGCTGGGGGCAGGCGCCTCGCGTTCGGCGATCACGGATCGAACCACGCTGGCCGCGACTTCCAGCGCAAAGCTCTCGCGTTGCAGGCTGGCCAGCAGAGGCGGCTCCACCGTTTCCGCCCCGAACAACGCTGCGGCCCGCCGCAGCAGTGGCGCAGGCGGTTGCCACGCCTGGTTGCGTGCGTGGCTCAGTCGCAGGCGGGTGATTCCAGCCGATGCAATGCCATCGAGCTGGCGCGACAACCAGTCCTGGCCGAGGTGCAGGCTGACCTTGGTTTCCTCGCGACCCGCCTGCCAATGGCGCTGGAACGCTTCCTCCTCACGAAGGTGGACCAGCATCGCCGGGCTCCCGGTCCGGCGGCTGTCCATCTGCAGGCGCTGGTTGGCGATGACCACTTCGGCCTGCCCCTGCAGCAGGAAGCTGGCGGTGAGACCCGCAGGCAGGCAGTTCTGGCTGCGGCCGCCGACCATGTCCTGGCTACGGCTGAGGTAGAGCACCAGGCCGCTGTCCATCGACTGCACCTGCTGCCAGCCGGCCAGCACCGGCAGCGCATCGGGAAGGCCCGATTCAAAGTCGACCCGGCCGCCCAGCGCGTGGGCGGCGCTCATCAGTTCGGCGCAGGAATAGACCTGCATGCAAGGCACCTGCGAATGCTGTCGTGCCTAAATTTTCTTTCGTCGCGCCTAAACTTTCAATGGTATTGCAAATTATTCTCATTTGCGGGGGTTCGCTGCCCCTTTCCCCTGTTCAGCAAGAAGGTCGATGGCGATGGGTCTGGTGATCAACGAGGCGGTGGTGCTGCGTGCCGTCTTCCATGGCGCGGTGGATGCGCACCAGATCCGGTACTGGCTGGACCGCGTGCAGGCGCTGATCGATGCCCACCGCCCCTTCTACTTCGTTGCCAGCACCGCGCCCGGTGCCACCTTCTGCGACGATTACCGTGCCCTGCAGGCGGTCTGGTACAAGCAGTACAAGGCCGCCTTCCGGCAGTACTGCCGGGGCCTGGTGCGCATCGCCAGCGATGCCGCCGAGCAGCAACGGCTGGACACTCCGGCGCTGCATGCGGCGTGGGCCGTGCCGTACTTCGTCACCGCCGATGCCGGCGCGGGCATGCGCTGGATTGGCGAGCACCTGGAGCAGGCCGATGCGCACTGAGCGCGCCGCCGCTTCGCCGTTCGGCCTTGGGGTGATCGTCGCGCTGTACATGGCGCATGCCTTGCCCCTGTATTTCTACAGCGTGGCGGTACCGGCCATCCTGCGCAGCCAGGGCGTGGATCTGCGCTGGATCGGCATGTTGTCGCTGCTTTACCTGCCGTGGGCGCTGAAGTTCCTGTGGGCACCACTGGTCGACCGCTGGCATCTGCCGGCCCTCGGTCGCCGCCGCAGCTGGCTGTGGCTGACCCAGCTGTTGCTGCTGGCCGGGATCCTGGTGCTGGCGTTCACCGGCCTGGATCATGGCCTGGTCGTGTTCGTGCTGGTCGGCATGTGGATCTCGACCATTGCCGCCACCCAGGACATCGCCATCGACGGCTATACCGTGGAGGCGCTGGCGCCGGCCGAGCACCGGCTGGGCAGCATGGCGCAGAGCGTGGGCGTGGCCCTGGGCAGCATGATCGGTGGCGCCGGCGTGCTGTGGCTGTATGAAACCCGCGGCTGGAGCGTGGCCCTGCTGAGCCTGGCGGCAATGAGCGCACTGACCCTGCTGGCAGTGCAGCAGATCAACGAAACGCCGGCCAGGCCCGACGCGCCGCGGCCGAGCATCCTGCGTGCGCTGCGTCGCCGCGAACTGCGCTGGGCGCTGCTGCTGATCGTGCTGTACCGGCTGGTGGAAGCGCCGGCCATGGCGATGATCAACCCGCTGCTGGTCGACCAGCAGTTCAGCCTGACCGAGATCGGGTTGCTGATCTCGGTGGGCGGCGCCGGTACCGGCATGCTGGCTGCGGTGGCCGCCGCCTGGCTGCTCAAGCAGCGCCGGGCCGAGCAATTGCTGATGCACGCTGGCTGGTGGCGCACCGTGTTGTATGTACTGCTGGCATTGATGCTTTACAGCGGTGCGATGGCGTCGTCACGGTGGGGGCTGGGCGCGCTGGTGATCGCACTGCTGGCGCTGCGCTATGTGGCGATGACCAGCCTGTATGCCCTGTTCATGCGGGTCAGTTCGCGTGCCCAGGCCGGCACTGACTTCACCTTGCTGGTGTGCTTCGAGCTGCTGGTCAATTTCATCGGCGGTGCATTGTCCGGCTTCCTCGCCAAGGGCCTGGGCTACCCCATCTACTACATCGCGCTGGCGGCAGTTTCGGCGCTCGGGTTGCTGCTGTGCCGGCCGCTGATGCGCCGCTTCGCAGCACCCACGAACTCCCCCTGATACGCAACGAGGACACCATGCGGCATACCGCAGCAACCCTTCCGCTGGCGATGCTGGCGATGGCCATCAGTGGCCAGCTGGCGGCGCAGAATGCGTCCGCTACGTCCGGCACCCGGCAACTGGATGCGGTGAGTGTCACCGCCGTGCGAGGCGCACGCAGCGTGGCCGAGATCGCCGGCACCGTGTATGCCATCGAGCGCGAGCAGATTGCCCAGCAGATCACCGCCGGGCGCAGCGCCGCCGACATCCTCGGCCAGCTGGTGCCGTCGCTGGCGCCGGCCAGCGGAACCACCAGCAACTACGGCATGACCATGCGTGGCCGCAGCGTGCAGGTGATGATCGATGGCGTACCACTGACCGGCGCGCGCGATGGATCGCGCCAGCTCAACAGCATTTCGCCAACCATGATCGAGCGCATCGAGGTGATCTCCGGTGCCACCGCGCTGTATGGCGCCGGTGCCAGTGGCGGCATCATCAACATCATCACCCTTCAGCCCGGTGAGCAGCCGGTGCAGCTGGCCAGCCAGTTCGGCCTGCGCAGTCCCTCGCATCTGTCCAGTGACACGCTGGCCTGGAACGCCGCGCAGACCATGACCGTGCGCGGCGATCAGTTCAGTGGCGCGTTCGGCTTCGCCTATGGCCGGCAGGGCGCATCGCTGGATGCGCATGGCCGCCGTATCGGCCCGGAGATCGCGCAGACTGATCGGCAGGACACCGAGACCCGCGAACTCAATGCGCGCTTCGACTGGACCCCGACGGACAGCCAGCAGTTGAGCGTGGGCGTGCGCTGGTTCGACGATCAGCAGGACAGTGATCATGGCCCCGACTATGGCCCGCGCCTGGCTGCGCTGTTCAACCCTGCATTCACGCCCAGCCACCAGGCGCTGCCCGGCCTGCAGCTGGAGGCGCAGCCACGTACCCGGCACCAGGGAGTGAATGCGCAGTACCGCAACCGCGATGTACTGGGCGGGCAGGAACTGAGCGTGGAAGCCTATTACCGCAACGAGCAGGGACGCTGGTTCCCGTCGGTGTCGACGCTGGTGCACCCGGCACTGCGCGGTGGCTTCGCCTATGTGGCGATGCAGTCCAATACCGATATCGATGTGTGGGGGCTGCGCACAGCGCTGCACAAGGGTTTCGACGTGGCGGGCCGCAGCCTGCAGCTGTCGTACGGCGTGGACCACGAGCGCGAGCAGGACAGTCAGCGCGGGCAGATGTATGACATCAACCGCTTCATCGCCAGCAACGGTCTCGATTACCAGCCCACCGCGCAGTACGCGATGGGGCCGGACGTGCGCGTGGATACCACCGGCCTGTTCCTGCAGGCCGACCATTCGCTGAGTGAGCGCTTCAGCGTGCAGGCCGGCGTGCGCCACCAGATCCTGCGCAACCGCGTAGAAGACTCGCTTCCCTACACCGAAGCGATCACCGCCGATGCCGTTGCCGGGTATCAGCCGCACCTGCTGCGGGGCGGCCGCGTGCGCCACTCGCAGACCCTGTTCAATGCCGGCGTGGTGTACCGGATGGATGCATCGCAACAGCTGTTCGCCAACGTCTCGCAGGGCTTCAGCCTGCCCGACACCCAGCGCATGCTGCGCGATGTACCGGCAAGCTTCGTCATCGACAGCCGCAACGTCGGCCCGATCAAGGTCGACAGCTATGAGCTGGGCTGGCGCCGCAGCGATGCATCGCTGCAGAGCGCGGTGACCGCGTTCTACAACCGCTCGGACAAGACCGTGCAGTTCAACCGCGACTACAGCGTGTCGGTGGCCGACACCGATGAGCGCGTGTGGGGCGTGGAGGCCAACCTGCGCTACACACCGACGGCGCAGCTGGAGCTGGGCGCAAGCCTTGCCAGCACCCGGGGCCAGTACCGCGATGCTGCCGGACGTTGGCGTGAGCTCAATGCGTTCCGCGTTTCACCCTTGAAGGCGGGTGTGCATGGGCAGTGGCGCTTCGCCAATGACAGCCTGCTGCGCTTGCAGGGACAAGTGGTGGGCGGGACCGATCGTGCCTGGCGCGATGCGCCGCTCGCAGCGATCAGTCCCAGCATCCGCGCTACCCCGGCGGCGAAGATCCACGGCTATGCGGTGTTCGACCTGATCGGCGAGCTGCCGCTGGCAGGCGGCCGCTTCAGTGTCGGCATCTACAACCTGGCCGATCGTGACTACCGCACGGTCTATGGCCAGCAGGCCGAGGCGACCTACGGGAAGATGTCCAGCCTGCCCGCGGCAGGGCGCACCTTCTCGATCGGGTATCGGGTGGAGTACTGAGCCGGGCGGCGTCCCCCTACCGTTCGTCGGCCCATGACTTCCGGGGGGTTGACTACAGTTGTCGTCACGCAGAAAGTGGCGACACGTGTAGTCAAGGGAGTGGTGTCATGCGTGGCAAGACGATCGGGGACCAGGAGCTGGCCCTGCTGCAGTACATCGATGAACATGCGCCGGCCAGCGTCGGTGAGGTCGCCAGTGGCTACGGCGAGGCCCGTGGCCTGGCCCGGTCCACCGTGCTGACGATGATGGAGCGGCTGCGGGCGAAGGGGTATCTTCGTCGCCAGCAGCAGGACGGCGTCTACCGCTACCAGGCCACGCGTGGCCCGGAAAGCGTGCTGCAGGGTGCAGTGGCCCAGTTCGTCGACAACACCCTGCAGGGCTCGGTGTCGCCGTTCGTGGCCTACCTGTCGCAGCGCCAGCAGGTCAGCGACAACGAGCTGGCCGAGCTGGAAGCGCTGGTCGCCGAACTCCAATCGCGCCGCCACGAGGGCTGAGCCATGGACACCACGATGCTGATCCCGTTGTTGGAACGGCTGGGCTGGACCAGCCTGCAGACCGTGCTGCTGGTGGCCCTGGTGTACGGCGTGTGCCGCGCGCTGCCGTCGCTGTCGGCGGCCACCCGCTGCCGCCTGTGGTGGCTGGTGTCGCTGCAGGCCGTGCTCGGCCTGTTCTGGAGCCAGCCGCTGCAGCTGGCCTGGTTGCCCGCACCGCAGGCGGTGGCGATGACCGCCACCGACGTTGCCGCAGATCTGGTCTACCCGCTGGCACCGGAAGCCTCGGCACAGCTGCTGGCGGCGATGCCGGTGCCTGCAGCGGACGTGCCGGCAGTTGCGTGGTGGGCCGTTGCACTGGCTGCGCTGTGGGCATCCGGTGTGCTGCTGATGGCCCTGCGCACCTTTGGTGAATGGCGCCGCTGCCGCGCGCTGCTGGCCGCCGCCTATCCCTGCGAGGACGAAGCGCTGGTGCAGGCCCTGCAACTGGCCTCCGATGCGCACGGCGTGCGTCCTGCGCCGCGGTTGTGGATGAGCACGCAGGTGGACGCACCGCAGCTGGTCGGGCCGTTCCGCCCGGTGCTGCTGCTGCCGGCCGGCGACAACGCCCTGCAGGGTGATGCGCTGGACCTGGCACTGACGCATGAACTGCAACACCTGCAGCGGCGTGACCTGCAGTGGGGCCTGCTGCCCGCACTGGCCCAGCACCTGTTCTTCTTCCACCCGCTGCTGCGCCTGTCGGTGCGCGAATACGCACAGGCCCGCGAAGAAGCGGTGGATGCGGCCGTGGTTGGCCAGCATGGCGCGAGCCGTCAGGCCTATGGCCGTCTGCTGTTGCAGCTGGGCGTGGCACCGCAGCCACACCTGGGCGTGGCCAGCGCCGCGCCGAACACCACCAGCCTCAAGCGTCGCCTGCTCTCGCTGCAGCCGCGCCGGGCCTGCCCGCGCATTCTGGCGATGGCACTGACCGCCGTCGTGGTGCTGGTGGGCGTGGCACCGATGCGGCTGGTCGCTGCGCCAGTGCCACCGGCACCGCCCGCGCCGCCGGCCGCACCGAAGGCCGTGGTGCCGCCGCCGCCGAAGGCTCCGAACACGCCGCCCGCAGCGCCTTCGGCCGCGCGCATTCCGGCCGTGCCGGTGGCGCCCGCGCCGCCTGCCGAGCCGGCCGATGTCGAGGCGCTGTCAGGCCCGGACGATGCCGATGTGGCGGTCGACGTGGATGTCGATGTGGATACCGACATGCACAGTGAGCATTCGACTTCCCACACCACCTCCATCACCACCTATGGGCGCCTGGATCTCGGCAAGTCGCCGTTGCAGGCCTATGTGCTGGTCGATGGTGATTCGACCTTCGCCAATGGCGGCATCGACGATGTAACGGTGGCCCGCAGGCAGCTCGGCAAGGGGCCGGCGCTGTGGTTCCGCCAGGGCGACAAGCGCTATGTGGTGCGCGACCCGATGCTGATCCAGACCCTGCAGCGCGCCTACAGCGGCGCCGCAGACCTCGGTCGCCAGCAGAGCGAACTGGGCCGCCAGCAGAGTGCGCTGGGTCGCGAGCAGGGCGAACTCGGCAGGCAGATGGGTGAGATGGGCCGCCTGCAGGGCGAGGAGTCACGCCGCCTTGCGCTGGCCGCCGCTGAGGTAGCGCGCAGCGCGATGGCCGCCCACGACATCAACCGTGAGGCCGCGGCAGAAGCAGCGAAGGCGGCGCGTGGTGCGACCAGCGATATGGCCGTTGCACGTGAGGCTGCACGCGAGGCCGCCGCTGAGGCACGTCGTGCAATGCAGGAAGCCCGCAGCGAGGCCGCGCAATCCGGCCGCACCCGTGACATGCAGCGCCTGGCCAGCCAGCAGTCTGAACTGGCCAGCCGACAGGCGGCACTGGGCAGCCAACAGGCCGCGTTGGGCGAGCGTCAGGCACGCGTGCATGCGCAGGCATCGCAGCAGGCACAGCAGGTGATCGCGCGCGCACTGGCCAGCGGCAAGGCCGAGCGCCTCTGAGCGGTAGTGCCGGCCGCTGGCCGGCAATGTGGGGTGCCGGCCAGCGGCCGGCACTACCCTGAGGTGATCAACCGCAGCTGGCGCGCTCGATGCGGTTCTGCGCATCCACCTGCACGGTCACGCGGTCCTGGCGGAAGTCCATGGTCACCGCCATGCCGGGTTTGACTACCCGTGCACCGCGCGCGCCGCTGTCAGCCACCAGTTTCTTGATCGTGGCTTCGTCGGCGGTCTTGCCGGTGAAGGCTTCCAGCGCCTCCGGCCTGCATTCGTGTGCGGTATCGGCCACGGGCGCTGGCGCGGGATCGTGGGAGGTGCTGCTGCCAGCGTGACTGCAGGCGGCCAACGGCAGGATGGCGAGCAGGACCAGGGGATTGAGGCGCATCGTCGGGCTCCAGGCGTGGATGGTGGCGGCAGTGTCACCGCTGCCACCGTCAGGCCGCGTCAACGCCTACTGCCCGACCAGCGCCAGGGTTTCGCGCTCACGTTGTTCTTCTCGTATCAGCCGCTGCAGCAGCAGGGCCAAGGTCACCACGTCCTGGTGGTTGTGGTCGGCCACCCGGCGCAGGTTCACCGCGTCGCCGCCGCGCAGGAAACGCAGCCATGCGCCGGGCGCTTCAGAACCGGGCAGGTCGTCCTCGCGCACCACGCGCAGCAGCTGGCGCTCGATGGTGGACAGCTTGCAGTTCTCCCACGTGCCGCGATAGCGGCGACGGGTGGGATAGAGCAGGTCGACGTGATCCAGCGCGCTGATCGGGCAGCGCTGGCGGGCCAGCCGGTAGCGCGCCTTCAGCAGCGGCGCATCGTAGCTGCGGCCGTTGTAGCTGCAGAACACGGTGGACGGCTGCAGCCAGCGGGCGAAGGTGGCCAGCATCGCGTCCTCGGCGGCCATCGTCGCCATCAGCAGCTGGCGGATGCGCAGGCCTTCGCCGCGTTGCGGGCACACATGCCAGTCGGCGGCCCCGATCATGAAGGCGCGGGTGCCGGTGCCGCCGGCCAGGCCGGTGGTTTCGGTATCGAAGAACAGCAGGTCGAGCGGGGATACGTGTTCGCCTTCGCGGCGGGCGAAATCCAGCGACAGCGGCTGCGACGGAATCGGCTGTGGCTGCAGCGACTCGATCAGGAACAGGCCCGGTGCGATTTCCTCGCCGGGCAGCTGGCGATCCTGCGCGCTGGCGCGTGCCGGCGCAGCTCCACCCCGCGAACGCAGGCCGAGCAGGCGATGCAGGCTGCCCACTTCCGGCCGACGCAGCGGTGCGGCGGCCATCACGGGCGCGGCAGCGCCGGTCGGCTTGTGGCGGATCTCCTGCTCGACCCAGGCGAACACCGAACGCTCGGCCGGTGGTTGCCGCGCATCGTTGGCGGCCACCGGTGCCGCAGGTGCCGCGGGCGGCGGCTCGGGCGCAGCCGGCGTGACTGCCTTCGGGTCACCGGCCTGCTTCCGCAGCAGGCGCAGCTTGTCCAGGCTCAGGCTCACGGTGCCAGCAGCTCCATCGGATCGCGCGTGGTCACCACCACGTCGGGCACGTGCTGGCAGGCCTCGGCATCGAACAGGTCCAGCACGCGCAGCGCCAGCGCGCGCGGCGAGGTGTCATCCTCTTCCTGCGCGGCCAGCACCGGGCCGACACAGGCCGGGCAGCCGGCCTTGCAGTCGCAGCGCTGCACCAGTTCGCGCGCGCGCTGCACCAGCTCGGCCTGGCGCTGCCACAGCGGTTCGCTGAGGCCGACGCCGCCGGGGAAGTTGTCGTACAGATACACGGTGGGCACGAACTCCTGCAGCAGCTCCACCACACCGGGATCACCCTCGCTGCCGCGCAGCTGGCCGCGGCCGCTCTGGTCGGCAATCGCGAACCAGGAACCATCGCCGTTGCCCACCGACTTCTGCAGGTCGCGCGCATCGGCCATCACCGCCACGGTGGCGACGATGTGCAGCGCATAGGCGGCGCCGAGGAAGCCATCCAGCGCATCCTGCTTGCTGGCGAAGGCGCGCAGCAACAGTGCCTGCGGCAGCTGCCACCACACCGCAGTGGTATGCAGTTCCTGGTCGGGCAGGTTCACCGGGCCGTAGCCGATGTTCTCGTGGGTGTAGTAGCGGATCTTCTTGTAGCCGGCCACGCGGCGCACCACGTGCACCTCGCCATGGTGCGAATCGCCACGTCCGGCCACGCCGCCGTCGAAGCGGTCCAGCACCTTGAGCTTGGTGAAGTCGATGCTGTCGGTGTAGTAATCCACATGCGTGCGGGTGACATAGGCCTTGCGGCCGTCCCAGTCGAGCGTCTCCACCTGGTAGGGCGTGGACTGCACCATGTGGATGGCACCTTCATACAGGGTGAGTGCGGCAGCGGAATAGTCGACCTCGGCGATGATCTGCTGGCGGCCATCGCTGCGATCGACCACCACGAAGTTGCCATCGGCCACCGCACGCAGGCTGACCGCGTTGGCCGGGTAACTGTCGGCGATCCATTCCCAGCGTTCGCCCTCGCGGTGGATCACTTCTGTCTCTGCCAGCGCTTCCAGGAACACTTCCGGGTCGATCGGGCCGAAGCCATCGCCGACCCGGAACGGCAGCTCGAACGCCGCGCAGCGGATGTGGTCGAACAGGATCAACGGCTGGTCCGGCGCAATACGCGCGTGTTCGGGCGAGGCCTCGGCGAAGAAGTCCGGATGCCGCACCACGTACTGGTCCAGCGGCTGCGAACTGGCCACCATCACCCCCAGCGCCGGCTGCTGACGGCGGCCGGCACGGCCGAAGCGCTGCCAGGTGGCGGCCACGCTGCCGGGGTAGCCGTTGAGGATGACCACGTCCAGGCTGCCGATATCCACGCCCAGCTCCAGCGCCGAGGTGCTGACGATGCCGTCGATGTTGCCCGCGCGCATCGCACGCTCGGTCTCGCGGCGTTCGGTGGGCAGGTAGCCACCGCGGTAGGCGCGGATGCGTGGCGGCTTGCGCGGGTCGTGGTCGAAGATGTCCTTCAGGTACTTGGTCAGCACCTCGACCATCAACCGGGTCTGCGCGAACACCAGGGTCTTCAGCCCGGACTTGATCGCGATGCGCGCGATGCGGTTGCTCTGCGAGCGCGCCGAGGCACGCAGGCCCAGGTCCGGGTTGATCACCGGCGGGTTCCACAGCAGCACCTGCTTGGGCCCGCTGGGCGCGCCGGACTCGGTGATGGCGGTGACCGGTGCCTCGATCAGCGCTTCGGCATGGGCCTGCGGGTTGCCGATGGTGGCCGAGCACAGGATGAACTGCGGTTGCACGCCGTAGAACGCGCAGATGCGCTTGAGCCGGCGCAGCACGTTGGTGACGTGGCTGCCGAACACGCCACGATAGGTGTGCACTTCGTCGATGACGATGTAGCGCAGGTTCTCGAAGAACTGCGCCCACTTGGTGTGATGCGGCAGGATCGCCTGGTGCAGCATGTCCGGGTTGGACACCACGATGTCGCCGTGCAGGCGGATGGCCTGGCGCGCGTCGCCGGGAGTGTCGCCATCGAAGGTGAAGGCCTTTACGCCCAGATCGCCGGCGCGGTTGAGTTCCAGCAGCTCGGCCACCTGGTCCTGGGCCAGTGCCTTGGTCGGGAACAGGTACAGCGCCTTGGCCTTGTCCTGCATCGCCGCGCTGACCACCGGCAGGGTGTAGCACAGCGACTTGCCGCTGGCGGTGGGGGTGACGATGGCCACGTGCTCGCGGCGCTGGCTGGCGTTCCAGGCCTCGGCCTGGTGGCTGTAGAGCTGTTCGATGCCACGCGCCTTCAGGGCGGCAGCCAGGGCCGGCGGAACCGAATCGGGAATGGGCGCATAGCGGCCTTCGCGGCCGGGAATGGCAAAGCTGCCGGTGATGCGGTCCTGGTAGCGGCGCTGCAGGCGCGCGCTGAGCAGTGCGCCGTCGCGGGCGGGCAGGCCATCGCGGGTGGCGAGCTTCTGCTCGGCATCGGCGGTGCGCTTGGCGAGTTCGTAAGCCATGGAAAGTGGAGCCGGGACGGATTGCGAGGGGTCACATGGCACCACACTCACGTCTCAGGATGTGAGACACCGCACACCAAGGGCATGAACCGTTCAGTGCTCGCGTCCCGTGGCGTCGCCGCATCTCCCCTGGCTGAACAGCTGCCAGTGCAGCAACGAAATCTGAAGCCGGCATCCGTATCCTTGGGTGCTGGACGCAACCAACAGGGTGGATGGCTGTGGCACGACGTGGAACGCAGGGAGCCGTCCTGGCCAGCATGCTGCTGGCCGGTATCGCGCAGGCGCAGCAGGCCACGCCGGTAGCGGTGCCCAACCCAGCGCCCGAACCTCCTGCAGATGCGCCGGCGGCAACCACCGCGCCGATCTCCACCACCCTGCCGCAGGACAACGTCACCACCCTTGGCGAAGTGCGTGCGCTCAAGCCCGAAGACGAGCCGCTGGATCTGTACCGTTTCAAGAACCCGGTGAAGTTCGGCGACAACCGCTTCAGTCGCGACTGGAGCGAACCGCCGTCGCCGGAGCAGGTCAGCATGGGCGGTGGCTACATCATGATGGGCGTGGTCAAGGGTGTGATGGCGGCGGCCAAGGGGATCAACAAACTCACCGGCGGACCGGCGCAGATCCAAGCCGCCGTGGCGCGGCCACCGCCGGAGCTCAGTGCCGAACAGCAGCAGCGTGCGCTGCGGTTCTCCCAGGAGCAGGATGCCGGCGATGCACCGCCGGTGAAGTAGGCCGGTATATCCTGCCGGCTCCCCACCGCTAGTGCTGCCATGTTCCTGCGTTCGATCTGCCTGCTGGCCGCATTGCTGCCGGCGTCCGCCTTCGCCGATGATGGCGCCTGCCGCAATGGCGCGTTTCCCTCTGAACAGAGCCGGTTCGCTCTGGCGCGGGTGGTCGATGCGCCCCGTCTGTACCTGCTTGGCGACATGGACGGCTGCCCAGCGAAGGGCGAACCGGCCTGCCGACAGCGCAGCTATGTGGTCAATGGCGATACCGTGGTGACCGGGCGTGATCTTGGCCGCTACCGCTGCGCGTTCTTCCCGAACAAGGTGGGTGGCAGTGCTGGCTGGGTGGACCGCAGCAAGCTGCAGGCGTTGCCGGTGGTCGTGCCGTCGCTGCAGGATTGGGCGGGCCACTGGAAGGACGGCGACAACGGCCTGCGCATCACCGTGCAGGGCGGGCAGCTGCATGTGGAGGGTGACGCCTACTGGCCCTCCGCCAACCCCACGCCGGAGCAGCGTCCCTACGGGCCGAACATGGGCCAGGTGGAAGCGCGCGCGGCGCCGCGTGGTGCCGATGTCGAGTTTGTAGAGGACACCTGCAAGGTGCGCGTGCATTCGCTGGGGGAGGTGCTGATCGTGGCCGACAACAGCGAATGCGGTGGCATGAACGTGCGCTTCAACGGCGTGTACCGGCGCGCCGGTTCGCGTTGACCCCGCGGAAAGGCGCCAACCAAGGTTGGCATCTACCAGGGCAATCGGAGGGATCCGACCCCGGGATCAATCCCCGGCTTCAGCGTCGCCGTTCCAGCCACCACAGCAGCGATGCGCACAACACGAACGCCAGCCACCACGGCCAGCGTGGGCCTGCCACGGGTTGCATCACTGACGCGTCTGCCGGCGTGCTGGCAGCCAGTGCACGCGTGGTCGCATCGATCATCGCCTGCCGATGCAGCGTCGGTGCATCCTTCGGATCGAACACATAGCGCCAGACAACGATGTCGCCGTGCTGCAGGCGCTGCCAGCCCGGTTCGCGGGGCCACCAGCCAGCGCAGCGCAGCGCCGACGTCGCGCCATCGACGATCAGGGGTACATCGTCGCCACGCCTGTTGAAGACCTGCAGCGGCGCCTGCACACCGCACAGCGTCTGTCGTTCGCCTGCCCAGCCGATCGGTTGCGGTGACCACAGCGCATCAGCGCTGCCCTGTGCACGTGCCAGCGTGGCCACCACGCCGCTCCACAGTTCGCCGTGGCGGTCGTCGCGCCCGGCCAGTACCCAGCGCCAGCTGTCGGTCAGCGGCAGCAGGCCGATGCGGCCCTTGCCGGCAGCGCGCCAGCCACCGACAGCCTTGCCCGTGCCATCCTGCAGCAGGGCGGTGCTGCCCGGTGCCTGCAGCGCGAGTGCTTCCAGCGCAGGCAGGGGAGCATTGTGCGAGCTGCGGTCAGCCTCTTCGCCGTAGCCGGTCGGCAGCGTACCCGCGGCGAGCGGGCCACGCCGTGCAGCGAGGACCGCGCTGTCGCCGTCGCCGGGAAGTTCGAGGGTGCGGCTGCTTCCATCGCCCTGCACCGGCAGGCCCAGATCGCGGAGGCGCTGGCGCGCGCTGGCCGAAGGTGCGCCCGCACTGCGTACCAGCACGCCCAGTCCCTCGCGCAACGCCTGCCGCACGGCAGCCAGCTGGCCGGCACTCAATGCGGCCAGGCTGCGCTCGTCCAGCAACAGCAGATCGCTGCGCGCGAGTGACGCCGCATCCAGCGCGACCGCGCCATCTCCCACGCTGACACCCGCCCCGGTATCGGCCTGCGCCTGCACGCGGATGCCGGCATCGGCCGCCCAACGCCGCAGGTACTTCAGCTCTGGACCCGGCGCACTGGCGCGCACCAGCAGGCGCAGCGGTGCGGCCGGCAGGGTCTGCTGCGGTACCGGTACGCTGTCCACCACATGGCCGTCGGCATCGAGCAGGCGCAGCTGGAACACGCTGCGGCCCTCGGCGCGGGCGATGCCGCTGAGCTTCACGCGCCCGTCCTCGGCAACGTCCGTGCGATCAACCACGCTGTCGGCGGGGTCAAGCAGCTCTGCTTTCGCTTTGGCCGCGCCACGCGCCTGTGCCTGGACGTCAAAACGAGCACCGGGAGCGACATCGGCCGGTGGTTGCAGTGCGATCCAGCCGCGCGGCTCCGGTGCGGCCTGCCAACGTACATCCGGTGGCAGCAGCGCATCACGGTCACGTGCGGCCAGGCCCGCACCGACCAGTGTCAGTGTGGACGCCGGATGCTGGCGCAGCGCGGTGGCCATGTCGGGAACGCGCTGTGCGCCGGGAACATCGGCAGCTTCGGGCAAAAGCAACAGCGGGCCTTCGCTGGCCGGGAGCGCGCCGGCCTTGCCGGCATCGGTTCCCAGCACGACCAGCCCGCCTGCGGGTTGCTGGCGGGTGGGCGGCACCAGGCAGAAATACAGCAGCGCGGCGACGATGATCTGCAGTGCGATCACGATCCACCGGCGGCCAGGGTGCGCGGTGTTTCCACGCAGCTGGCGCACGCTGGCGATGACCACGATCAGGACGAGTGCCAGCGCAATCCACAGGTTCACAGCGGAGGCGTTCATGGCTGCGCCTCCAGCGCGTCGAGGTAGCGCTGGCCCATCGCATCGGCGGCACTGCGCCGCATCGCCTGCGGCAGCGGACGCTGCAGCGCCCGCCACAACTGTGCGCGCAGGCGCTGGCGACAGTCGCTGCAGTCGGGCTCGATGCGCAGCTGCTCGATGGCCGCAGCCAGATCGAGTGCATCGGGCAGGTAGGCCGCGTTGCGCTGCTGCCAGGTCGCGAGCGCGTCCAGATCCGGCGCGCCGGTGTCGTCGCCGAGACGCTGCCAGGCTTCGACGATGGCCGGATCGGGCGGGGTGCGGGCGGCCAGCGGCAGTTCACGACTGGCCAGCCCGGCACGGTCACCGCCGAGGCGGCGGCCTTCATCGATCGGTGGCAGCTCCGGTCCGACACGGGCCAGATAGATGCGCTCGGCCTGCTGCACCTGCTTGATGAAGCCCAATGCCTTGTAGGCAAACGGAAGCGCCTGCTCCGGGCGGCCCTGGCGCAGCTCGCCTTCGGCCGACCACATCTGGTCAAGCGCCGCCTTCAGCGTGGCACGGGTCTGCGGATCGAGCAGAGTGGCCGCCTCGGCGTGGTCATGGGTGTGTCCGTATTCCGAGAGCACGTCGGTGGCGCTGCCGAACACCGGTGGCGTATCGGCATTGGACGCCTTGCCGCCGTGATCGTGGCCATGCTCATCGTGCGCTCCGGCCTCGGCGCCATGGTCGTGATCGTCGTCGTGATCGTGGTCGTCTGCGGCGGGCGTATCGCTGGTGGGCAGGTCGCTGGTCGGCGGTGGCTTCGGCGCACCTTCGCTTTCCTCACCCAGGAACTGGCCGTAGCGCAGGCGCAGGATGCGCTGGTCGACGCCGATCGCATCGCTGCGCTTCACGAAGTCCTCGGCGGCGAGAGTGCGGCGCTGCCGGATCAGCGCTTCGGCATCAATGATGATCTGCCTCTGGCTGCGGAAGTAGGCCGGCAGGGTCTTCTTGATGCGGCCTTCCAGCTCTGCACCGAGTGCGACTTCGGCGCTGGGCAGGCGCAGGATCACGCTGCTGCTGCGTCCGGTCTGCGGCGTGGGCGCATGGTTGTCGCGCACCTCCAGCTGGGCGATGACATCGTTGCCCGATTGTGCGCCCAGCGCAGCCAGATCAAGGGTGTGGGCGAAACGCCGCGCGGTGGCTTCGCCGCTGCCGGCAAGCGTGACGCTGCGCTTCACGAAGGTGATGTTCTCGCCGCTGCCCTGGGTGGTGGTGATCGACAGCGTTGCCTGCGCCGCGACACCGTAATCGTCGCTGCCCTCGAAGCGCAGCGCCCACTGGCGTTGCCCCGGCGTGCCCAGCACCAGGTTGGCGGCCGGCTCCAGCACGCGCACGCTGGGTGCACGGTCGGCCACCACATCCAGCCGATGCAGGCGGGTCTCTGCCAGTGCCGGTTCGCTCACCACGCGGTACAGCACTGGCGTGCGTGCCACATCCTGCGCCTGCCACTGACCTTCGTGCTCGCTCAGCGGCAACCGGCGACCATCATGGAACTGCAGCCATGCCTTGTCCGGTGCGTGGTCGAAGCGCAACGACCACGACAGCTGGCTGTCGGCGGCGACCTTGGCATCCAGTGCGTTCTGGGTGAGCGTGGACTGGCCGGTATAAGCCGGTGCGTCGATGCGCAGGCGGGTGGACTGCAGGTGCAGTGGGCCCGCGGCAGCCGTACTGCCTGGCGCCGACGTGCGAGCAGGCGCGGAACCGGGATTCGAACGCGGCCAGCCGAGTGCCAGCGCAACGATGGCCAGGCTTGCGATCCAGCACAGCGCCAATGCCCCACGCGGCCAACGCGGACGCAGCTCCGGCATCGCGCGTTCAAGCGTGGCCAGTACATGCACACGCTGGCGCTGCTGCAGCGGATTGAGCGTGGTGGCGTCGGCGAACAGCAGATCGGCGCTGTCTTCGCTCGTACCGCTGCCATCGAGTTGGCGCTGCAGCCACTGGCGGTCCAGCTGGCGGGCACGTGCAGTGGCGAAGGCCGCGCAGGCGAGCAGGCTGACCGTGGCGACCACGCAGGCGATATCGAAACCGGACAGCCGCAGTGCGAGCGCCGTCGCAGCCAGCGCCCACGGCAGGCCCAGCAGCAGGGTGATGGCGGCGCGGCGACGATGCGCACGTTGCCAGGCATGCTGCAGCGTCTTCATGCGATCGCCCTGCGCCGCGCGCTGCTGGCCATCCAGCGTTCCAGTGCGAACAGCAGCACGATTGCCAGCAGAAGCCACGCCGTGGGCTCACGCACCGGCGACGCTGCGGCGGGCAGTGCAATCTGGCGCGGCGCCTGGTCCTGTGCATCGCCCACGCGTGGCGACGGCGGCGGCTGCAGGGCCAGCAGCAGGGAACGCGGCAGCTGTGGATCACGCAGCGCGGTGTTGCTGGCGGCATCCCAATCACCCGGTAGTGACAGCAGGCGGCCAAGGCCGACACGTTGCTGCCACAACAGCGGCACGCCTTCGGCGCTGCGCAGCAGGACCTGGGCTTCCGTGGCGGGCTTGGCGGCGATCAGCACACTGCCGCCGTCGCGCAGCCAGGCCTGCCAGTTCGCCGGCAGTGCGTCGTTGCGGCTCCATACGCCGATCTCGCCGCGTTCGGGCAGGGCATCCGCCACCAGAGGAGCGAGCGGCGCCTGCACGCCCCACGCGCGCTGCAGTGCATTCAACCAGTGCTGGGCAGCGGCCGAAGCATCGCTGTGCACGCGCAGTCGCGGCGACGTTGCGGCACGCGGTTGCGCAGTGACCGGCATCGGCTGCGTGTGCCATTGCACCTCACGCGACAGCTGCAGGCGGGCGCCATCCAGGCCGGGCAGGGGATCGGGAACGTGCACGGTCAATGCGGTGCCAACGGGCAGCTGCGCGTCCAGTTCGCGCAGCAGGCTGGGCAGGGATGCGCTGGTTGCAGGTGGCGCCTGATCAATGGCCGGGAAGCCGGGCGCCAGCCAGTGCCAGTTGCGATCCGCAGAGGTACCGCGCAGTGCAGCGGCATCCAGCCCCGGGGCCACCACCGTCCATGCACTGGGGGCCGGCACGGGGCCGGTCAACGCAGGCCGTGCCAGCAACAAGGCCTGCGCGGCCAGCAACAGCAGGCGCACCAGCAGCAACGGCCAGTCATCGAAGCGGATGCGCTGGCGCGGACGGATCTGTGCACGCAGCCAGCGCAGCGCGGCGAAATCCAGCGGCGTATACGGATGGCGCCGGGCGAGGTGGATCAACAACGGCAACAGCCCTGCGGCGAGCGCGGCCAGGCCCAACGGGAACAGCAGGATCATGCACCGCCCCCACGCCCGAACAGCGCCTGCAGTGGTTGATCCAGCGGCTGGTCGAGCCAGCCGGTGGCACTGGCGATGCCACTGGCCTGCAGGCGCGACTGCAGCGCACTGCGTGCGTCGGCGAAGCGCTGCAGGTAGTCGGCGCGGATCGCCGCACCATCGCCCAGCAGTTCCTCGCCGGTTTCCGGATCGCGGAAGCGGTGGCCGGCATCGAACGGGAAGTCGCGTTCGTCGGCAGTCAGGATCTGCAGCAGGGCCACTTCGCGGCGCGCGCTGGCCAGTTGTTCCAGCAGCGCGATGCAGGCTTCGTCGAAGCCGTCGCCAACTGCCAGCAGCAGGTCACCCGGACGCACGCGCTCCCACAGCGGGCGCAGGCGATCGGCCGCAGGCCAGCCACCGCGCGCCTGCAGCGCATGAAGTTGCAGATGCACGCGGTCACGCTGGCGTGCGCCGTTCGCTGCGGGCACCAGTTGCAGTCCATCGCCGTTGATCGCCAGCAGGCCGAAACGGTCGCCCTGCTGCAGGGCCAGTTCGACCAGGCAGGCGGCAACGCCGCGCATGTGGTCCAAGCGCGTGCGTTCCGGCGCCGCGCGGTCGGCCTGACCGGCCGAAGCGGTGGCATCGAGCAGCAGCCAGACCGTGATCGGGCTTTCGCGTTCGGATTCGCGCACGAAGAAGCGGTCCGAGCGTGCATACAGCTTCCAGTCGATCTGGCGCAGCTCGTCGCCCGGTTCGTAGGCCCGGTACTGGGCGAATTCGAGGCCCGCACCGCGGCTGCGGCTGGCGTGCTGGCCGATGCCGCTTGCGCCGCTCGCCAGGCGCGGCCGCAACCGCAGCAGGCGCAGGCGCGCACGCAGTTCCGGTGGCAACGTCAGCGGGGCATCTGCGTTCACGCGTGGCTCAACCCGGGAACGGCACGGCCTGCAGCAGGGCGGCGACCACGTCGTCGGCACGCTTCTGCTCGGCCTCGGCGGCGAACGACAGCAGCAGGCGATGGCGCATCACCGGTGCGGCCAGTGCCTGCACATCCTCGCGGGTGGCGGCGAAGCGGCCCTGCAGCAGTGCGCGTGCCTTCGCCGCCAGCACCAGCGACTGCCCGGCGCGCGGGCCCGCACCCCACTTCACCCACTGGTTGATCGCCGCGGGTGCGCCTTCGCCTGGGCGGCTGGCGCGCACCAGGCGGGTGATCCAGGCCAGCACATCAGGGCTGACATGCACCTGGCGTACTGCGGCCTGCAGCGCGATCACCGCTTCGGCATCCATCACCTTCGGCACAGCGTCGGTGGCACCGCCGGTGGTCTGTTCCAGGATCTGCCGTTCCTCGTCTTCGCTGGGGTAATCCACCAGCACGTGCAGCAGGAAGCGGTCCAGCTGTGCTTCCGGCAGCGGGTAGGTACCGGCCTGCTCGATCGGGTTCTGCGTCGCCAGCACGAAGAACGGTGCGGGCAATGCGTAGGTGGTGCCGGCGTAGCTGACCGTGCGCTCCTGCATCGCTTCCAGCAGTGCGGCCTGGGTCTTGGGCGGGGTGCGGTTGAGTTCGTCTGCGAGCAGCAGGTGGGTGAAGATCGGGCCCTGCTGGAAGCGGAAGTGGCGATGGCCGGTGCCGTGGTCTTCCTCCAGCAGCTCGGTGCCGAGGATGTCGCTTGGCATCAGGTCGGGGGTGAACTGCACGCGCCGGAACTGCAGCTCCAGCGCCTGCCCGAGCGAGCGCACCAGCAGGGTCTTGCCCAGCCCCGGGGCGCCTTCCAGCAGGCAGTGGCCGCCGGCCAGCAGGCCGATCAGCAGCTGTTCGACCACGGTGTTCTGGCCAACCACCGCGCGTGCGAGCGCAGCGCGCAGATCGTGCAGGCGCGGCAGCAGGGAGTCGAGGTCAGCGGTGGTCATGGGCGTGCAGGTCCTATCAATTGTTCAACGCGTACATCACGATGTTGACGCCGAAGCGGGTGTTGTCTTCGGCCAGGAAGCGCTTGTTGCGCCAGTCGTAGTCCCACTCGCAGCCGTAGTCCTTGTTGCTGTAGAGCAGGCTCAGGCGGCCATCGACCTCGATGCCCTTCAGATAGTCGTGCACCAGGTCATCTCCCCAGCCGTTGAGTTCGAAGCTGGTGGCGGGCGGGCCATCGGGGAAGCGGAAGAAGCTGCGGTACAGCGGGTGGCTGTTGGGCAGCTTCTGCAGTGCCTTGGGACCAAACAGGCGACCCATCTGCGCCTCGAACGAGGTGGCGAACAGGCCATCGATATCATGATTGCAGTCGTCGACGAAGACGAAGCCGCCATTGCGCACGTAGCGCACGAAGTTCTGCCGCTCGGCGGCATTGAACTCCACCAGTGTGTGCCCGGCCAGGTAGCAGAACGGCGCTTCCAGCATGCGCGGGTCGGCCAGCGCCACCACGTGTTCCTGCGGGTCCACGCGCAGCGAGGTGTAGTCGATCAGCGAGGTGATCAGGTTGGACGGCATGCGCGCATCCACATCCCAGTCGCCGGAGTCGTACTGCAGGCGGGTGAACCAGAAGTCGTAGCGCGAACTGCGCGGGCCTGACTGCGCCAAGGCCGGCAACGCCGCCGCCGAAGCGGCAGCGGCCAACCAGCGCAGGCAGGCCCGGCGATCCATCAGACGGCGTCGGACAGCGAGGTGAAGGTGAAATCGCGCAGCTTCATCGGCGGGATCATCATCACGTAGCTGGATTCATCACCGGCCACGCGCACCGGCTTACCCAGCTCTTCGATGTTGTTGAGCATGATCACCGGCGATTCGTTGAAGCGGAAGTTCTTCACCGGGTGCTTGATCTGGCCGTTCTCGATGTAGAAGGTGCCGTCGCGGGTGAGGCCGGTCAGCAGCACGGTCTGCGGATCGACCATGCGGATGTACCAGGTACGGGTGACCAGGATGCCCTTCTGGGTGCCGCGCACCAGCTCGGCGGTGCTCTTGTCGCCACCGCTCATCAGCAGGTTGCCCGGCGTTGCCTTGGCGGTCTTGCCCTGCTTCTGCGCCCAGAAGCGCGAGTAGTCCAGGTTGGCGATCTTGCCGTTCTCGATGATGGCCATGCGCTCGCGTGGCATGCCTTCGCCGTCCCACGGCAGCACCGGTGCGTCCGGATGCCACGGATCGGCAATCATGGTCACGCGCGGGTCGTAGACCTGCTCGCCCAGCTTGTTGCCGCCGCCCTTCTTCGACAGGAAGCTGCGGCCTTCATCGGCCGAGCGTGCGCTGAAGAAGTTCATCATGAAGCTGATCAGGCCCGCGGCCGCGGCCGGTTCCAGGATCACCGTGTACTTGCCCGGCTCCAGCGCCTTGGCTTCGGCCGATTCGGTGGCCTTGCGCATGGCGATGCGGATGTCCTGGTCAGCCTTGAAGTCGGCGGCATCCTTCAGGTTGCGGCCGACCCAGCCCGAACCGCGGCCATCTTCGGTGCGCACGGTGCAGGTGTAATCGAAGTTGGTGGTGCGCTGGTAGGCGAAGTTGCCGTTGCTGTTAGCGGTGGCCTGGAAGCCCTGGCCGTCTTCGAGGAAGCCAGCGGCGATCAGGCCGTGGCCACGGCAAGGAGCGATCGAATCGGCGGCGACCTTGGCGCGGAAGGCCGGATCGATGGCAGCGGTGGATTCGCTGAAGGTCGGGCTGGCGCGGTAGCTCTGCTTGCCGATGGCCGGCATGAACTCCGGGTTCTCCGGCGCCAGCCGGGCCAGATCCTCGGCACGACGCACCACGCGTTCCAGCGCGGCATCGTCGAACTCGTTGATCGAGGCCGTGCCGACGCGCTTGCCGAAGGCGACGGTGACTGCCAGTTCGGTGTTGTCGACGATGCCGCTGGTGGAGACATTGTTCAGCGCGAAACGGATGTTGCCGCTGATCGCGCCGGCCAGCACGGCGGTGCATTCGTCGGCCTTGGACAGGGCGATGACCTTGTCGAGGATGGCCTTGGCCTGGGCTTCGGTGAAGATACTCATGGTGTAAGGGCTCCTGACCGGTCAGCCGAGGCTGCGTGCGGTGTTGATGACGTTGATGCCGTTGAAACGCGCGGTCGACGAACCGTGCGAGACCGCCGAGACCTGGCCCGGCTGGCCCTTGCCGTCGAAGAACGAACCGCCCAGGCGGTAGTCGCGCTCGTCGGCGACGGCGGTGCAGGCATTCCAGAACTCCGGCGTGCGGATCTGGTAGGCCACGTCTTCCAGCATGCGGGTGATCTGGCCGTTCTTGATCTCGTAGAACAGCTGGCCGCCGAACTGCGCGTTGTAGCGCTGCTGGTCGATCGAGAACGAACCATCACCGATGATGTAGATGCCGTTCTCCACGTCCTTGATCAGGTCCGGCACGCTCAGCGGCTTCTTGCCCGGTGCCATCGACACGTTGGCCATGCGCTGGAACTGCACGCTGGACCACGAGTCGGCGTAGCAGCAGCCGTCGGACTCGGTCTTGCCGAGGATGTGGGCCTGGTCGCGGATGGTCTGGTAATCCACCAGCTTGCCGTTGCTGATCAGGTCCCAGCGCTTGCACTTCACGCCTTCATCGTCGTACGCCACCGCACCGAGGCTGCCCGGCTGGGTCTTGTCGGCGAAGATGTTGACCAGCTCGCTGCCGTACTGGAAATGCTGTTCGCGCTTGTCCAGGGTGGCGAAGCTGGTGCCGGCGTAGTTGGCTTCGTAGCCGAGCACGCGGTCCAGCTCCAGCGGGTGGCCGATCGACTCATGGATGGTCAGCCAGGTGTGCGACGGGTCGAGCACCAGATCGTACTTGCCCGGCTTCACCGACGGGGCCTTCAGCTTTTCCTGCGCCTGCTTGGCGGCGGCGATGGCATCTTCCTTCATGTTGTAGGAAGAGCTGTAGTTGACCACGCCATTCGGGCTGACCACCTTGCCGGCAGCCGCGCCGTCCAGATACTCGTAGCCCAGGCCCATCGGCGAGGACAGGCCTTCGCGGGTACGGAACTTGCCGCTGGACTTGTCGATGGCGGTGATCGTCATCGGTGCCCAGATGCGGTGCACGTCCTGGTCGATATAGGAACCATCGGTGGAGGCGAAGTACTTCTGCTCGTTGACCAGGAACAGCATCGAGTTGACGAAGCTGGCACCGGCGCCCATCGCCGCAGCGTTGACGTCCAGCAGCAGGCCGACCTTGTCCTTGATCGGCACTTCCATCGCATTCTTGCGGATAGGCGTGCGCCAGCTCACCTCACCCACGCCCGGCGCCTTGGCCAGCTGTACCGGTGCGGTCTGCACGCCGGCATTGGCCTTGGCGATTGCTGCGGCCTGCTGCGCGGCCTTGGCTACATCGGCCGTACCCAGCGCATTGGTGGCGGCGAAGCCCCAGGCACCGTTGACGATCACGCGGATGCCCACGCCGGTGGACTCGGTGTTCACCACGTTCTGCACCTTGTCCTCGCGGGTGATCACGAACTGGCGCAGGTAGCGGCCAATGCGCACGTCGCAGTAGGTGGCACCGGCCTGGCGGGCAGCGGCCAGCGCCGCATCGGCCAGGCGCTTCTTCAGCCCCAGGTCCAGCGTGCTCTGCAGTTGTTCGGCGGCAATCGCCTTGCCGAAGAAGGAAGGCACGATCAGCCCGCCCGCGGTAAGCCCGGTCAGGGCCAGGAAGTCACGTCTTTGCAAGGCTGCTCTCCATGTCGAAGGATGGGTGGCTCAAGCGCCGAGACTGCGCGCGGTGTTGATGATGTTGATGCCGTTGAAGCGGGTGGTGGACGAACCGTGCGAGACCGCCGAGACCTGGCCGGGCTGGCCCTTGCCGTCGAAGAACGAACCACCCAGGCGGAAGTCACGCTCGTCGCAGATCGCAGTGCAGGCATTCCAGAATTCCGGCGTACGGATCTGGTAGGCCGCATCCTCGACCATGCCGGCGATCTTTCCGTCCTTGATCTGGTAGTACAGTTGGCCGCCGAACTGCGCGTTGTAGCGCTGCTGGTCGATCGAATACGACCCGCGGCCGTGGATGTAGATGCCGTTCTCCACGTCCTTGATCATGTCCTCGACGCTGAGTGGCTTTTTGCCAGGTGCCAGCGAGACATTGGCCATGCGCTGGAACTGCACGCTGGACCAGGAATCGGCGTAACTGCAGCCGTGCGAGGCGTTGCGGCCGAGGATGTGGGCCTCATCGCGGGTGGCCTGGTAATCGACCAGGATGCCGTCGCGCACCAGATCCCAGCGCTGGGTCTTGACGCCTTCGTCGTCGTAGCCGACCGCACCGAGGCTGCCCGGTTGGGTCTTGTCGGCGAAGAAGGTGACGATGTCGCTGCCCCAGCGGAAACCGGCATCGCGCTTGTCCAGCGTGGCGAAGCTGGTGCCGGCGTAGTTGGCTTCGTAGCCGAGCACGCGGTCCAGCTCCAGCGGGTGGCCAACGTTCTCGTGGATGGTCAGGAACAGGTTGGACGGGTCCAGCACCAGGTCGTACTTGCCCGGCTTCACCGACGGCGCCTTCAGCTTCTCGCGCGCGTGGCGGGCGGCGGCGATGGCGTCCTCGACCGGGTCGTAGGAATCGCGGTAGGCGGTGATGCCCCCGGGCAGCTGCACCTTGCCGCGCGCATCGCCATCGAGGAACTCGTAGCCCATGCCCATCGGCGAGGACAGCCCGGCACGGGTGCGGAACCTGCCGCTGGCCTTGTCGATGGCGGTGGCAGTGAACGGCAGCCAGATGCGGTGGATGTCCTGGTCGATGAACGAGCCGTCGCTGGAGGCGAAGTACTTCTGTTCATTGACCAGGAACAGGGTGGAATTGATGTAGTCGGCGCCCGCATTCAGCGCGGCGGCGTTGAGCGCCAGCAGCAGCTCGACCTTGTCCTGGATCGGCACCGCCATCGCGTTCCTGCGCACCGGGGTCTGCCAGTGCACCTCGCCCACCGACGGCGTCGGTGCCAGCTGCACCGGCCGGGTCTGGATGCCGGCGTTGGCGCGGGCGATCGCTGCGGCCTGCTCGACCGCCGCGCGCACGGCAGCCTCGGTCTGCTGGTGGGTAGCGGCAAAGCCCCAGGCGCCGTTGACGATCACCCGCACGCCGATACCGGACGATTCGCGGTTGGTCACATTGCCGACCTGGTGCTCGCGGGTGATGACCGACTGGTTGAGATAGCGGCCGATGCGCACGTCGCAGTAGCTGGCCTTGGCTGTGCGTGCGGCGGCGAGCGCAACGTCCGCCAGGCGTCTGCGCTGGGCGGTATCGACCGGGGCGAGCAGCTGCTCGGCGGCGATGGCACGGGAATGCGGCAGCAGCAGGCCCGCCAGGCCCAGACCGGAAAAAGCCAGGAACTCACGTCGTTGCACAGCGTTTCTCTCTCTCGCTTGCGTGCGGTTGGCAACGGGCCGGACCGATCACGTCAACTCCTCGACTTTCGCCAGCGCGGGGCGTGGGGACAAGTGACTGCAGTCATGGTTGGGTGGGTTTCGGCAGGGCTTGCAGCCCTGCACCTGCTCAATGCAACGGCAACGGCAACGGCCAAAGCCAGAGCGGCATTCCGTGGGTTGGTGGGGCGGTGTCGGACTGCGGGGACGCCGCAAGTACGTCCCTGTAGGCTTGGCAGCCGCATCCATGCGGCTGACACCCCGCAATCCGACACCGCCCCACCTTCGACGGGTTCACTCGGCTGTTGGTAGGTGTCGACCTTGGTCGACACGTCTGTCAGATATCGAAATGCATCCGGGGTCAGAGCCGTTCTCCTGCGGAAAACGGATCTGACCCCAAGAGCCCTTCCGACAGACCGCAGAAAACTGTCGAAGGCGGGGTGGGTCCGGTTGCGGGGGCGTGAGCGCCATGGATGGCGCGACCGAGCCTCCATGGGTGAGGGCGCTTTGCTTGCGAAGCACCGCTTCGCAAGCGCCCGAACGCACAGCCGCCAGCGGCTGGGCCGGACCCCGGAGGGGGATTCACGGCGTCCCCCGCAACCGGACCCACCCCGCCATCCCCCAGGAAGCCCGCTGTTGCAGTTGCTTTGGCTGTTGCTGTTGCTGTTGCTCCGGCTCCTGCGGGTGCAGGGCTGCAAGCCCTGCAGACACCCCCTCGTGCACAATGGGGCCGACCCCGCCTGGACACCGTCCCTGATGTCGAGCAAGCCGTATTCAGAAGCCTGCGAGCGCAACCGCGAACCCATCGCCACCGCACTCGACCCGTGGATGGGCGACCGCCATCGGCTGCTGGAGATCGGCAGTGGCACCGGCCAGCACGCGGCGTTCTTCGCCGAGCGCTGGCCCTGGCTGCGCTGGCAGCCCAGCGATCATCCGGACCATCTGCCCGGCATCGAGGCCTGGCGCGCGGAGGCGGCGTTGCTGAATCTGCTGCCGCCGGTGGCACTGCAGGTGGAACTCCCCCCGGCGCCGGGCCTGTCGTTGCCCGAGGGCAGCACGTTCGATGCCGCATTCAGTGCCAACACGTTGCACATCATGGGCTGGGAGCATGTGCAGGCGCTGTTCGCCGCGCTGCCGTCGGTGCTGCGGCATGGTGCGCTGCTGGCGGTGTACGGCCCGTTCAACTACGGCGGTCGCTACACCAGCGACAGCAACGCGCAGTTCGATGCCTGGCTGAAGGCGCGTGATCCACGCAGCGGCATCCGCGATGTGGAAGCGGTGCAGGCGCTGGCGGCGGACAACGGCTTCACCCGCCTGGGTGATGTGGCGATGCCGGCCAACAACCGGTTGCTGCTGTGGCGGCTGGGGTGATCAGGCGTCCGGCGACATGCTGGAAAGGCGTGCCGCCGCAGCGCGCAGCCCGTTGAAAATGGGTTCGGACACGTTTACGGGGAAATCACTTGGGAGCTGACGCGCGACCTGCTCGATGGCGGGTTCGACGGCTGCGATCAGCGCTTCGATCCACGGCTCCGCACCATCAGCGACACCACAGGCGCGTGCGGTTTCGTTCCAATGGCGTCGTCGCACAAGGTGCAGCTTCCGGTGGCGATTCTTGCCCTGGACGGACATGGCGAGCTGTGCATTCCGCGGGTCGAGCTGGTTTGGCCCCCTACCCAGGATGGGATGCACCGACAATACGTCGTAGACGGGTGTCAGGCGGAAGCGTCCACCGGCTTCGAGGTAAACACTGAAGTTCTTGGCATGTCCATCGGTTGCAGCCAACATCCAGAAAAGAATCTGCGTCTTGAAGAAGGTCGCCCGATCCTCGAAATGCTCGGATTGTCGAAGCAGATCCATGATGGTCACGATGCCTGGGCCGCCATCGGATTCATACTTCCTGGCAGCGGGCAGACCGAAGACCTGGCACATGTCTTCCTGCGGCAGCCGCAGCCACCACCGGCGATCCGCAGAAAGGCGGCGGTCGAATCGCTCCACAATAAGCGCGCGTTCGTCCTTGAAGCGTCCCATCTGCGTATTCGCAACGGGGATTCCAAAGGCGGAAAGCAGTTGCATGCACAGCCATTCGTTCTCGACGGATTGGTGCATGTCCGCCCGCATGTTGCCCACAATGCCAAGCGGCAGCTTGAAGATATGGGTGGATGGGGTACTGCCGGTGGGAATGCACCACTGGCCAGCATGCAGCAGAAGTCCCGTCTTCTCCTGCGCACCGGCGATGGATATGCGGAACGCATCATCACTGGTGGGTGCGCCAGGTAGATTCCCTGCCGTCACCTGACGCAGGATCGCAGCGACGCCTGATTCGTCCAACGCTTCGCACGTAATCTGCTGGATGTCCCCCGGTGTATGCGAAAGCGGCAGCAGTTGCACTGCGCCGACGCAATCCCGGCCAATGGCTTCGAGAAGATCGAATGTGTCGCTGCTGCGCGTGGAGAACCTGTCGCGGATCCGGTTGCGGATGACGGCGTTGTCGGGAAGAAGGTTGTCGAAGTAGTTGTTGACGACATCGCCCCGATGGCTCTCACCCTCCGGGAGCAGGGGCAGTGAGAGTGACAACGGCCGGGACTGGGCGGAGCTGATCCACGAGTCGACGTACGAAAGCCGGGAAGAGCCGCTCCGGACATCATCCCAGAGCGCGACCTCGACACCATTCATCCAGACCCGCAGCGTACCCATGGCTCACCACTCCAACGTTGACGTTGTCTCCGGGCGGCTTCGCTGCTGCAATCTGACTTCCAGACCCAGCACTGCCCAGACCCGCATCAGCCGTTCGAAGCTTGCCGATGCCGGGTCGCGCTCCAATGCGCCTACTGCCTGGCGGCTTATGCCGAGCTGGGCCGCCAACTGCGCCTGGCTCAGGCCCGCCTGGCGCCTGAACGCACGCATCAGCGGTGCCAGTTGTTGAGGTGTCCTCACCGTGTGCAGCGGCCTGTCCATATCGGCAGTCCCCTAGAAAGTGACCGTACGCGAGCGTGTACGCAAAGGATAGGTTGCATTACGACAAGCAACCTATCTCTTTCCTTCGCTGGAGGCAACCTATCGATTGCTATCTCAATATGCAATCAATAGGTTGCTTTCGTGCCGTCAGCGGTGCTCAAGCCACCTGCACGATGTGCAGCGCCTTTGGGTTCCGCCACTGCGCCAGCAGGGCGGCTTCGCGCGCCTTGGCCTGCTCGAAATGCGCTTCCTTGACGTGGCCGAAGCCGCGGATGTGCTCGGGCACGCTGGCGATTTCCACCGCCAGCGCCAGGCGGTCGTCATTCAGGCCGTCCAGCAGCAGCTGCACGGTGGCCTCGTAATCGCCGATCAGCTTGCGCTCCATGCGGCGTTCCTCGGTGCGGCCGAACACATCAAGCCGGCCGCCGCGAAGGAACTTCAGCTTGGCCAGCAGGCCGAAGGCCTTGAACATCCACGGGCCGTATTCCTTCTTCAGCAACCGGCCCTGCTCGTCCTTCCTGGCGAACAGCGGCGGTGCCAGGTGGAAGCGCAGCTGGTAATCGCCCTCGAACTGCTGCTGCAGGCGGCGCTGGAAGTCGCCACTGGTATACAGGCGGGCCACTTCGTACTCGTCCTTGTAGGCCATCAGCTTGAACAGGTAACGGGCTACGGTCTCGGTCAGCGCGGTGGAACCGCCGATGCGGTCGGCTTCGGCGGCGCGCACGCGCTCGACCAGGCTGCGGTAGCGGTTGGCGTAGGCAGCGTCCTGGTACTCGACCAGGAACGCGGCGCGGCGCTCGATCATTTCATCCAGCGAGCGCGACAGGCGTGCATCGTCCAGCGGCAGGAATGCCACGTCGCCACCGTGCGAGGGCAGGCCACGCAGTTCGCGTTCGTCGCCGGTGTTGCGCGGTGCGGCGGTGGCGCCCCATTCGTTGCCCTCCCACTCGCCCGGCGGCAGCGGGTGCAGCGGGCCCGGGGTGGATTCGGTATCGGTGTGGCGGTTGCGCACCAGGCCGGCGGCCTGCTGCACGGCCTGCGGGTCGACCACGGCCAGGCGGCCCCAGGCGAAGGCCTGCTGGTTCATCGCCACGGCCGCACCGTTGAGTTCGATGGCGCGCATCAGCGACTCGAACGACAGCGGCACCAGGCCCTGCTGCCACGCATAGCCGAGGATGAACAGGTTGGCGGCGATCGCATCGCCCAGCAGCGCGGTGGCCAGCTGGGTGGCATCCAGCAGCAACGGCTCCTGGCCGCCCAGCGCCACGCGCACACCGGCCACGATGTCGGCGGCGGGGAACTGCATGTCCGGGCGGGTGGTGAAGGTACCGGGCATCGCTTCGTAGGTGTTCAGCACCACCTGCGAACGGCCGGCACGCACCTTCGACAGGGCCCAGTAGTCGTTGACCACCACCATGTCGCAGCCCACCACCAGGTCAGCCTCACCGGCGGCGATGCGCACGGCGTGGATGTCTTCGGGACGACGGGCGATGCGGATGTGCGTGGTCACCGCGCCGCCCTTCTGTGCCAGGCCGGTCTGGTCGAGCACGGTCGCACCCTTGCCTTCCAGGTGGCCGGCCATGCCCAGCAGCGCGCCGATGGTCACCACGCCGGTACCGCCGACGCCGGTGATCAGGATGTTCCAGGGCTGTTCGAGGGTGCCGCGGATGGCCGGTGCCGGCAGGTTGTCCAGCAGGGTGGAAGCATCGCGCTTGCTGCCCTTGCGCGGCTGGCCACCGTGCACGGTGACGAAGCTCGGGCAGAAACCGTTCACGCAGGAATAGTCCTTGTTGCAGTTGGACTGATCGATCTCGCGCTTGCGCCCGAACTCGGTTTCCTTCGGTAGCACCGACACGCAGAAGCTCTTCTTGCCGCAGTCACCGCAGCCTTCGCAGACCAGCGAATTGATCAGCACGCGCTTCTGCGGATCTTCCAGCTTGCCGCGCTTGCGGCGGCGGCGCTTCTCGGTGGCGCAGGTCTGTTCGTAGATCAGGATCGAAACACCCTTCACCTCGCGCAGGCGCTTCTGCACCTCATCCAGCTCGCTGCGGTCGTGGAACTCGACGTCGCTGGGGAAGTGCTCGCGCTGGCCGGTCCACTTGCCGATGTTGTCCGACAGCACCACGATGGTGTGGATGCCTTCGGCGCGCATCTGCTTTGCGATGTCGGGCACGCTCAGCGGGCCGTCCACCGGCTGGCCGCCGGTCATCGCCACCGCGTCGTTGTAGAGGATCTTGTAGGTGATGTTGACGCCGGCGGCGACCGCCTGGCGGATCGCCAGCGAGCCGCTGTGGAAATAGGTGCCGTCGCCCAGATTCTGGAATACGTGCGGGGTGTCGGTGAACGGCGCCTGCCCGGCCCAGGTCACGCCTTCGCCGCCCATGTGGGTGAAGGTGTCGGTGCTGCGGTCCATCCAGGTCACCATGTAGTGGCAACCGATGCCGGCCAGCGCCCGCGAGCCTTCCGGCACCTGGGTAGAGGTGTTGTGCGGGCAGCCCGAGCAGTAGTGCGGTACGCGCGGGAAGCTGGCGCGCGGCAACGCAAGCTCGGCTTCCTTCTCCTGCATCCACTGCAGGCGCTGCTCGATCGATTCGTTGTTGAAGAACTTCTGGATGCGGCGACCGATCACGCCGGCGATGGTGGCCGGCGTCAGCTCACCGGTGGACGGCAGGATCCATTCGCCGCTTTCATCGTACTTGCCGACGATGGACGGGCGCTGGCCCCAGCTGGCCGGCCAGTTGAAGAACTGTTCCTTCATCTGGCGCTCGATGAAGGCACGCTTCTCCTCCACCACGATGATGTCTTCCAGGCCCTGCGCGAAGCGCGCGATGCCCTGCGGTTCCAGCGGCCAGGTCATGCCGACCTTGTACACGCGGATGCCGATGTCGGCGCAGGCCGTTTCATCCAGGCCCAGGTATTCCAGCGCCTGCAGCACGTCCAGGTAGCTCTTGCCGGTGGTGACGATGCCCAGCCGCGCGCGCGGCGCATCCATCACCACCTTGTCGATGCCGTTGGCGCGGGCAAACGCCTGCGCCGCCTTCACCGCATAGCGGTGCAGGCGCATTTCCTGATCCAGCGGCGGGTCCGGCCAGCGGATGTTGAGGCCACCCGACGGCATCTCGAAGTCTTCCGGCAGCACGATGCGGCGCGCCATCGGATCGACCTGCACCGACGCCGACGATTCCACCGTCTCGGCGATCGTCTTGAAGCCGACCCAGCGGCCGGTATAGCGGCTCATCGCCCAGCCCAGCAGGCCCATGTCGAGGATGTCCTGCACGCCGGCCGGGTTCAGCACCGGCATCATCGCGCTGACGAACTCGTCCTCGCTGCCGTGCGGCAGCGTCGAACTGCGGCAGGCATGGTCATCGGCGGCCAGTGCCAGCACGCCACCGTAGCGCGAGGTGCCGGCGGCATTGGCGTGCTTGAACACGTCGCCGCAGCGGTCCACGCCCGGGCCCTTGCCGTACCACATGCCGAACACGCCCTGCACGTTGGCGCCGGGGAACAGGTTGGTCTGCTGCGTGCCCCACACCATGGTGGCGCCCAGGTCCTCGTTCAGGCCCGGGGTGAACTTCACCTTGGCTGCTTCAAGGTGCTTGCGCGCGCGCCATAGCTCCAGGTCGAAGCCACCCAGCGGGCTGCCACGGTAGCCGCTGACAAAGCCGGCGCTGTCGATGCCTTCGGCGGCGTCGCGCAGCCGCTGCATCAGCGGCAGCCGCACCAGCGCCTGCACGCCACTCAGATAGATCCGCCCCTCGCTGCGGGTGTACTTGTGGTCGAGCGTGTAATCACGGTCGAGCAGGTCGGCGGACGAGGGCGAAGTGAGTTGCGCGGTACTGGTCATGGCTGGCCCGGTAGGATCGGCTGGCACCGGCCGCGTGCAGGCACGCGGCGGGAAAGGCGCGAATTGTAGCAGCGGGGCCGCGAGGCCCCGGCACTCGCGCCCGCGGCGGTGCTGGGGTTAGGATCGGGGAGAGAGAGGGAGGCTGCAGTTGCGGCCTGGGGAGAAGGGATGTCAGTTCCAGGAAAGATCCTGGCCAGCGTGCTGCTGGCCTCGGGAGTGGCCACTGCGTGGGCCGCGCCGGCCGTGCCGGCACCACAGGAGTTCTACTTCGACAACGACCTGGCGGCCACGCCGATGGTGGCGGTGCAGGGCGAGGGCGATGAGCTGGTGGCCCAGCTGGTCAAGCTGCGTGAGCGCGGCCGCCGCGCGGTGGAAGCGACGGTGCAGCTGGCATCGGTGGCCGGCGCGCAGGGCCGTGGCGAGCTGGCCGAGCAGCTGTATGGCGAGGCGATGAAAGAGGCGCCGGCACAGAGCAGCAGCGGTCGCAGCGTGCGCTGGAACTACGGTTGGGACCTGCTGCGCCAGGGCAAGCCGGAGGCGGCGCTGGAACAGTGGCTGGTATCGGCCAGCAACGCCCGTACGAAGCCCACCTGGGTGCCACCGACCTATGCGTTGGCATTGTGGCGGATGGGGCAGAAGCAGGAGGCGGTGCAGTGGTATGCGGCTGCGGTACGCACCGAGCCGACGCAGTGGAGTACCACGGCCAACTATGGGCAGCTGCTGCCGCAGTGGCGTGAGGATGAGCGCGCGTCGCTGGCCGAGGTGCAGCAGGCCTGGGCGGCCGCACCACCTGCCTGGCCCTGAGGGAAGGGGTTCGGCCGGGTTGCACCCGGCACCCGCAGAGGCAACAGCTGAAGCAACAGCAACAGCCGAAGCAACAGCGGGCTTCCTGCGGGATGGCGGGGCACTGTGGGTTTGCGGGGCCGCCGTAAACCCGTCCTGGGGGCTTGGTCGCCGCATCCATGCGGCTCACACCCCGCAAACCCACAGTGCCCCGCCTTCGACAGATTCCGGCAGCTGTTGGTAGGTGTCGACCTTGGTCGACACGGTAGATCCACGCCATGCGTGGATGAATCTGTAACGGAATCGACTATTCGATATCTGATCGAAATGCAGCTGAATGTGGGCTCGGCTCTACAAAGAGCGGCCGGCCAAGCGCTTTTGCCTTTGCTTCTGCTCTTCTTTTTTCTTTTCCGTGGCGGACGCACTCGGAAATTGTCAGAGGCCGGGCGGGATGGGTTCGCGGGGGTGTCCGCGGCATGGATGCCGCGGCCAAGCCCCCATGGACGGGTTGACGGCGTCCCCCGCGAATCCATCCCGCCCGGCCAAGCGCGGCTTTTGATGTTCACAGTCAACCAGCCGCCACGAGGGGCTGCGCCGTTCGCTGGAAACCCCTCAGTCGTCCGCGGAAACCGTCCGCCCCGACGCCCACGCACGCAGTGCTTCTACCTGCTCTGCCATCAGCACCGACAGCGGTCGGGTGGCGCGGATCTCGGTCATCAGCAGCTCGGTGTCCAGCGGCCGGCCCTCGGCATGCGCCGCATACAGG
Source organism: Stenotrophomonas sp. FR024 (assembly GCF_047500745.2). Lineage (NCBI taxonomy): Bacteria > Pseudomonadati > Pseudomonadota > Gammaproteobacteria > Lysobacterales > Lysobacteraceae > Stenotrophomonas > Stenotrophomonas sp. FR024. Next base: position 108,414 of record NZ_JAXAXM020000006.1, on the reverse strand, counting down.
CCAGCCACGATCGCCTGCTCGATCTCGGCGCCGGAAAAACCATTGGCGGCCGCCGCCAGCGCGGGCAGTGCGAAGTCGTCGGCGTTGAGCTGGCGCCGGCCCAGGTGCAGCCGCAGCAGTTCCACGCGCACGTCGGGCGAGGGCAGATCGACGAAGAAGATCTCGTCGAAGCGGCCCTTGCGCAGCAGCTCGGCAGGCAGCTCGTGCACCTGGTTGGCAGTGGCCACGATGAACACCGGTGCCTTGCGCTCGGCCATCCAGGTCAGCAGATGGCCCAGCACGCGGCGTGACACGCCACCGTCCTCGCCACCGCTGGCCAGGCCCTTCTCGATTTCATCCATCCACAGCACGCAGGGCGCCAGCTGCTCGGCCGAGGCCAAGGCCTGGCGCAGGTTGGCCTCTGTCTCGCCGTGGTACTTGTTGTACAGCGCGCCCACGTCCAGGCGCAGCAGCGGTACGCCGAAACCGGCGGCGGTGGCCTTGGCCAGCATCGACTTGCCGCAACCCTGCACGCCCAGCAGCAGCATGCCGCGCGGTGGGTCGAGCCCTGCCGGTGCCGAGCCAGCGATGAACGCCACACGCCGCTGGTTGATCCAGCGCTTGAGCCGGTTGGCGCCGGCCACGTCGCCGAACCGCGCGCTGTCATGCTCGAAGAACAGGTGGCCGCTGCGGTTGAGCAGCTCGAACTTCAGCCGCGCCAGCTGTGGCAGGTCGTCGTCGCGCAGTGCGCCATCGGCGTAGATCAGCTGGCGCGCGATGCGCCGGGCATCGACCAGGCTCAAGCCCTGCAGGTTCTTCAGGATTTTCTTCACCGCCTCGCTGTCGACTTCAACCCGGCGGCCGCCATGCTCGCGCGCATAGGCGTCGGCCTCCTCGCGCAGCATCTTCAGCAGGGCATTGGCATCGGGCAGGCGCGGGTTGAAGCGCACGGCCAGTGCTTCCAGCTCGGCCGGCAGTTCCACCTTGGCACCGATCAGCACCAGCACATGCGGCTCGCTGTGGCGGCGCTGGATCAGGTCGCGCAGGGCGCGCTGGTGGCTGGCATAGCCCAGGTAGGGGTGGAAATCGAGCAGCAGGTAGACCCCGCGCTGCCCGGCCTGGCGGATCATCTGCAGGGCCGCGCTGGCGTCGGGTGGCCCGGCCGGCGGATCTTCGCTGTCCAGGTCGATGCGGCGCAGGCCCTCGGTGATCGACCACCGGTGCAGCGCCCGCCAGACGTGCATCAGCGTCTGCCGGAACAGGTCGACGATGCGACCCTCGTCCTGGGTCTCGATCACGATCAGGGGGGTGTTGGCGCGGATCAGTGCGCTCAGGTCCTGCAGCTCGCTCATGCCGGTTCGATCCTTCGGGGGCGCCACGATAGCAAAGGCGATGGCCGCAGGTTCAGCGCGGTGCTACCTCCCGTCACCACCGCCGGTGTACGCTCGGGGCACGTACCCGGAAGCGAGGCTGGCATGAAGACGATCCTGGTGGCCGGTTCCAAGGGCGGGGTGGGCAAGACCACCGTCGCCACCCACCTGGCCGCGTACGCGGCATTGCAGGGCAAGGCCACGGTGATTGCCGATGCCGACCCGCAGGGTTCCAGCACCCGCTGGGCACAACGCCGTGCCGGGCTGGAAAGCGCGGTGCTCCCCATCGACGTGTACCGGAAGAAGCAGTGGGCGCAGAAGCTGCCCGACGGCACCGACACCGTCATCATCGATGCGCCGGCCGGTGCCCTGGCTGACGATATTCCCCATTTCCTCGACGCTGCCGACGCGGTGGTGGTACCGGTGCTGCCCTCGGCGCTCGACATCGAAGCGATCGTCGGCTTCCTCAACAGCCTGGCCCAGAACCCGCGCGTGCACAGCCGCAAGCTGCCGGTGGGGCTGGTGCTCAACCGTACCAAACCATGGACCCAGACCTCGCAGCAGGCGCTGCAGATGCTGGGTGAATGGCCGTACCCGGTGGTCGCGCAGCTGCGCGACAGCCAGAGCTATGTGGTCATGACCGGCCTGGGCCGCAGCCTGTTCGACTACCGCTCGGCCCAGGTGCGCGAGCACCAGGCCGACTGGGAGCCGCTGCTGTCCTGGCTGAAGCTTTGATGCCTGCGTCACTCTTTCTGCTGCATCCTCTTCTTCATGGAAACCCGCGATGCGTGAACTGATCCTGCTGCGCCATGCCCATGCCGAACCGGCTACCCCCGGCCAGGCCGACCTCGACCGGCCGTTGTCGCCGGTGGGGCTCGCCGAAGCCGAAGCCGCCGGCAAGTGGCTGAAGGAGAACAACCTGCTGCCGGACTGCGTGCTGTGCTCACCGGCGCGGCGTACCCGCGAAACCCTGGAAGCCGTGCTCGGCACCATCGGTTACGTGGAAAAGCGCCTGGAAGACCGCATCTACGAAGCCACCCCCGGCACCCTGGCGGCATTGGTGGACGACCGCCGTGATCTCGACCGGGTGCTGATCGTCGGCCACAACCCGGGCCTGGAGCGGCTGGTGGCGTTGATGACCGAGGGCACCAGCAGCGACTACCGCGGCATGCCGCCGGCCGGCATCGCCGTGCTCGGCTTCCCGCGCGAGGCCTCGATCGAGCCAGGCGTGGCCAGCCTGAACGCATTCTGGTGGCCGTGATCCGATGAGCCTGGCGCGGCGCAGCCGCTATCTGCTGCCCGCGCTGCTGGCACTCGGCCCGGCCTGGGCGGCCGTGCCCACGCCGACCACCCTGCCACCGGTGGTCGCCGAAGCGCACCGGGTAATGCGCCTGGATACCCAGCGTTCGCAGATCGGCTTCGAGGTGCGCACCCGTTTCGGGCAGCGTATCGAAGGCCTGTTCCCGCACTTCGAAGGGCGCATCGAGATCCTCTCCGACGGCCGCCACCAGGTGCACCTGAAGATGTTCACGCGCTCGGTCGAGATCCCCGGCAAGGCGCGCTATACCGGATGGATGCGCGGCGAGGAGTTCTTCGATGCCGGCCGCCATCCGGTGGTCGAGTTCGACTCGCTGCCGTACTGGCCGGAGACCGTGGAAGACGGGGGCGACATCAACGGGCGGCTGACCCTGCGCGGGATCAGCCACCCCGAGACACTGAAGGTCGAGAAAGCGGATTGCGCCCGACCCGGCTATGATTGCGACGTCGTCAGCCGCGGTACCGTGCAGCGAGGCCGGTATGGAATGGACAGCTGGCAGCTTGCCTTGAGTGACCGAGTGACCTTCGTATTGCGAGCGCGCCTGAGCGAGGCGCCGAAACCGTGAACCTCCTGCTGCGTGTACTGGCGCTGGCAACCGTGTTGCTGGGCAGCGGTTGTGCATCGCTGTCCAATGCCGAGCGCGACCGCGCCGAAGCGATCGCCGTGCAGGCGCGCTCGATCCAGGTCGACTGCCAGCGCGCCGACCGCTGCGCACAGGATTCGCCGCTGCGGGCGTTGGCCGGCCGGGCGTTCACCGAATCCACCCCGGAGCAGCCGCGCCACTACGCCACCCTGCTGGACGAGGGGGAGGGCGCCCTGGTGGCGCGCCTGAACCTGCTGCGCAGTGCCACCCGCAGCATCGACCTGCAGACCTACATCTTCGACAAGGACGACAGCGCGCGGCTGGTCATCGACGAACTGCTGGCCGCGTCGCGGCGCGGGGTGAAGGTGCGGGTGCTGATCGACCAGCTCTCGGCGATCTCCGACCTGCAGATCCTCGGCGCATTGTCCGGCGCCCACCAGAACTTCCAGCTGCGGGTCTACAACCCGACCTTCGGCAAGGCCCGGCTGAACTACTTCGATTACGCCGGCAGCGTGCTGTGCTGCTTCCGTCGCTTCAACCAGCGCATGCACAACAAGCTGCTGGTGATCGACGATGCGATCGGCGTGGTCGGCGGCCGCAACTACCAGGACGACTATTACGACTGGGATCGCGAGTACAACTTCCGCGATCGCGACGTCATGATCGCCGGCCCGGAAGCGCGGGCGATGGCGGCCAACTTCGATGCGTTCTGGCGCGCCAAGCGCAGCGTGCCGGCCGAGCGCCTGAATGACGTGGGCCGCACCCTGCTGCGCGAAGGCGTGCCGGTGCTGCCGCCCGCCACGTTCCGCCGCCCGGAGCGGGTGCAGCGGGTCAGCGCTGAAGCCAATGACATGGAGTTCATCACCCGTTCCTTCGTGGATACCGCGCTGCCGGTGGCCTCGGTGCGCTACGTCGCCGACCTGCCGCGCAAGCACCGCCGCGAGAAGGCCGATGCCCCGCTGGCCGGCCAGCATGTGACCGAGCCGCAGCTGGACGCACTCATTGCCGGTGCGCAGAAGGAAGTGATCCTGCAGACGCCGTACCTGGTGCTGTCCAAGCCGGCGCAGAAGCTGTTCCGCGAGCTGCGCAAGCGCCCGCAGCCGCCGCGCGTGGTGGTGTCCAGCAACAGCCTGGCGGCCACCGACAACCCGATCGTGTATGCGCTGTCGTACAAGTACAAGCGGCGCAACATGCGCGAACTGGGCTTCAACATCTTCGAATACAAGCCGTTCCCGCTGGATGCACCGGTCGACTACCGCAATCTGCTGCCCGACCCGATCGCCGCGCCCGGAGGCGACGACGACGGTGGGCGCAATCCGCTGATCGGCGGCAGCGCCGCTGGCAGCAATGCCGGTGGTGGCAGCGGCGGGGATCTGGCCGTGCCCCGCAAGCAGGTGGCGGTGCATCATCCGCGTACCGGCAGTGCCTACCAGAACGCGCGCGAACGTCGCCGCGCCGCCGGCAGCGAGGTGGAAACGCGCCTGCTGCGCACCGAGACGCGTCCGTCGTTCCTGGGCAGCAAGGCGGTCAACAAGCCGTTGCCGGTCACCCGCAAGGGCGCCCGCATGGGCCTGCACGCCAAGTCGCTGGTGGTCGATCGCCGCATCGGCGTGGTCGGCACCCACAACTTCGATCCGCGCAGCGAGAACTACAACACCGAAGGCGCGGTGATCATCGACGATCCGGTGTTTGCCGAGCAGCTGGCCGAGAGCATCCTGCGCGATACCCATCCGCAGAACTCGTGGACAGTGGCGCCGCGGGCCAAGCCGCCAGTGCTGTCGGGCCTGAACTACAGCGTCGGCAAAGCCTCCGAAGCGCTGCCGATCCTCGACTTCTGGCCGTGGCGCTACGCCACCGACTACGAGTTCAAGCCCGGTCCGGACTGCCCGCAGCCGCTGCCACGGCAGGACCCGGCGTTCCACAACTGCTACGTCGCCGTCGGCGACTTCCCCGAAGTCAACGTCGGCCCGAAGTGGCTGCTGGTGCGCATGCTGACTGCATTCGGCGCCGGCCTCGTTCCCATCCTCTGAAGGTGCCCGCATGACCCAGGTGTTCCGCGAAGCCGTTTCCATCGAGCAGCTCAACGCGCTCAGCCGCAACACGGCGATCGAATCCCTCGGCATCGTCTTCAGTGCCGCCGGCGAGGATTGGCTGCAGGCCACCATGCCGGTGGATGAGCGCACCCGGCAGCCGTACGGCATCCTGCACGGCGGCGCCTCGGTGGTGCTGGCCGAGACCCTGGGCAGCAGCGCCGGCAACCTGTGCGTGGATACCGGCAAGCAGATCTGCGTGGGCCTGGAAATCAACGCCAACCACGTGCGCGCCGTGCGCTCGGGCACGGTCACCGGCACCGCCCGCGCGCTGCACGTCGGCCGCAGCACCCAGCTGTGGGAGATCCGCATCGAAGACGAGCAGGGCCGGCTGGTGTGCATCTCTCGGCTGACCCTGGCGGTGGTGGCCGCCGGCCACGGTTGAGCCCCCGGCGGGCGTGTTGACGGCGGCAGAACCCAGCGTTCCCCGCCGATTGCCCCGGTCAATGGCGGTTATGGCCTAAATCGGCTGGCAGCTGCTGCGGCGCTCCGGTATCGTGCGCGGATGACTTCCCCCACTCCGGCCCCCCGTGGCGGCGTGGCGCGTGTGTGCCGTTACCTGTACCGCGTACCGCTGCTGTTGGTCCACATCACCGTGTTCCTGCCGCTGATCCTGATCGGCATGCTCCCGCCGTGGGGCGAGCTGCGCGTGGGCGAGGATACCTTCGGGGCGAAGGTGGTGAACTGGTGGCAGGGCGGCCTGATGTGGATCTTTGGCTTCCGCCTGTCGCGGGTGGGCCAGCCCTTGCCCGGTGCCGTGCTGTTCGTCGCCAACCACGTCAGCTGGGTCGACATCTCCATCCTGCACAGCCAGCGCATGATGGGCTTCGTCGCCAAGCGCGAAATCGCCAGCTGGCCGCTGGTCGGTTGGCTCGCCGCGCGCGGGCAGACCATCTTCCACCAGCGCGGCAATACCGAATCGCTCGGTGGCGTGATGCAGGTGATGGCCGATCGCCTGCGTGCCGGCAAGGCAGTAGGCGTGTTCCCGGAAGGGCGCACCCGCGGTGGCCATGAAGTGGGGCCGTTCCATGCCCGCATCTTCCAGGCCGCGGTCGAAACCGGTGTTCCGGTGCAGCCTGTGGCGCTGGTCTATGGGTTCAAGGGTGACGCACAGACCATCGTGGCATTCGGCCCGGGCGAGAGTTTCGCCGCCAATTTCCTGCGCCTGCTGGGTGAGCCGGCGCGGCATACCGAAGTGCATTTCCTGGAGCCGATCGGTACCCAGGACCTGGAAGGCCGTCGACGCATCGCGGAAACCTCGCGCGCGCGCATCGTGGCGGCCATGAGCACCGGCTGAGGGCACGGTGGCCCTGGTCCCGCCACCCGTCCTGGACGCCGGTACACCGACGTTGCATGCGACTGACTACCAGCCGCCGCGCTGGCTGCGCAATCCGCACCTGCAGTCGATGCTCAGCTCCAGCCGCATGCGCCTGCAGCGCGGCCTGCTGCTGCTGGCGGCCACCGGTGCGGTCAGCGAAGAGCTGATCCTCGATGGTGGTGATGGCGTGCGCCTGCAGGGCTGGCACAGCCATGTCGAAGGCCGCGAGCCCAAGGGCATCGCGCTGCTGCTGCATGGCTGGGAAGGCAGTGCCGAATCCAGCTACATGCGCATGGCCGCCGCGCGCATGATCGAGCAGGGCTTCGACGTGGTGCGGCTGAACTTCCGCGACCACGGCAACACCCATCACCTGAACCCCGGCATCTTCCACTCCAATCTCATCGATGAAGTGGTGCACGCCGCGGGCGATATCGCCCAGCGCTGGCCGCAGCTGCCGCTGGTGGCCGCCGGTTATTCGCTGGGTGGCAACTTCGTGCTGCGCCTGGCCCTGCGCGCGCCGGCGGCCGGCGTGCCGCTGCTGCGCGTCGCCTCGGTGTGCCCGGTGCTGGACCCGGCGCTGACGATGGAGAGCATCGAGAACGGCCCGGCGATGTACGACTGGTACTTCCGCCGCAAGTGGGCCGGCTCGCTGCGCCGCAAGCGCGATCTGTTCCCCGAGCTGAGCGACTGCGACGACCGCGTGCTGAAGCTGGACATCCGCGCGCTGACCGCCTGGCTGGTCGAGCGCCACACCAGCTTCGGTTCGCTGCAGGCCTATTTCGACGGCTACTCGATCGCCGGCGACCGCCTGTCGTCCCTGCAGGTACCGGCCGACATCCTGATGGCGCAGGATGACCCGGTGATTCCGTACGCGACCTTCAGCAACTGGCAGCTGCCGGGCCAGGCGCGCCTGGAAACCGCCTGCTGGGGCGGCCACTGCGGGTTCATCGAAAACTGGCGCGGCGACGGCTTCTCCGAGCGCTGGGTGGCGCAGCGCCTGCAGCGGGTGCTGGCGGGCTGAACCGGCACCGGTGCGTGGACCGCTACAATGCGGGTTTGCACTTGAACCGGACCGCCATGCAAGACCAGATCATCCAAGCGTTGCGCCAGAACCAGGCCGACCAGGCCGTGCAGCTGGCCCAGGCGTGGACCCGTGATGAACCCGGCCAGGCCGAAGCCCACCGCTGGCTGGCGCTTGCGCTGCAGCAGCAGGGCAAGGCCGAGGATGCGATGGAGGCGCTGCAGCAGGCGTTGCAGCTGGCCCCCGATGATGCCCAGCTGCACCTGCAGCACGCTGGCCTGCTGCTCGCCCTGCGCCAGTATCAGCGCGCTGACGAAGCGCTGGCACGTACCACCGGGCTTGACCCGAATTCCTTCGCCGCCTATCTGATGCAGGCGCACCTGGCGATCGGCCGCAACGACTTCGATGAAGCCCAGCGCCTGTCCACGCTGGCCTCGCGCGTAGAGCCGGACCACCCGGAACTGCTGACCATCGACGGCATGATCGCGCTGCGCCGCGACGACCCGGATCGTGCGCTGACGCTGCTGTCGGCGGCCAACCAGGCGCAGCCCAACGACACCCGCGTGCTGTACGCACTGGGCTTCGCCTACCTGGGCAAGGACATGCTTGCCTTCGCCGAGCAGGCGTTCCGCCGCGTGCTGGAACTGAACCCGGCCATCAGCTCGCTGCATGGCCTGGTAGTGCAGTTGGCGCTGCGCCAGGGCAACCTGGAGGCGGCTGCCGAAGCGATGCAGATCGCGCTTCAGCAGGAAGGCATGGATACGCCGTCGATGCGTCGCCTGGCCGGTGAACTGTCGCTGCGCGGCGGCCAGCCGCTGCAGGCGCTGGACCATCTGCTGCCGTTGCTGGAATCGATCCCCGACGACCGCCAGGTGCTGCAGCTGCTGCTGATGTCCTGGCAGCGCCTGGGCCGCGAAGACGAGGCCCGCGCGCGCCTGGACGCGGCCCTGGAACAGCATCCGCAGCTGCACGACCTGTGGCTGGCACGCCTGGCCGTGGAAGAAGTCGGCAGCCCGACCGCCGCGGCGACCGTGGAGCGCTGGATGGACGCGATGCCGGGTCATCTGCCGGCACTGGAAGCACGCCTGCGCCTGCATGACATGGTGGGCGAACACGAACAGGCCGAAGCCATCGCCGAACGTATCGTCAGCCTCGAACCGGGCCGCGTCAGTGGCGAAACACGCCTGGTCGAAGGCCTGCTGCAGCGTGATCCGGTTGCCGCGATCGCGCGCGTGCAGGCGCTGATCGACAGGGCGCCGGACGGCCATCGCGCCGACCTGCGTACCTGGCTGGGTGAAATCCAGGACCGCGCTGGCCAGCCGGAACAGGCGCTGCAGACGTGGATGGCGCTGCAGGCCGACCAGGCACCGCAGCGCCTGCCGCTTCCGCCGCAGGCCAAGGCGCCGCCGAGCTGGCCGGAGAAGGGCGAGATCGACAGTGATGCCAGCTCCGCGCCGATCTTCCTGTGGGGTGCGCCGGGTTCGGGTGTGGAGCGGGTTGCGACCGGCCTGGCGGCCGCCAGCCCGGTGCTGCGCAGCGACCGCTACACCAGCAATCCGCCGGATGATGCATTCCAGAACTACCACACGCTGCAGGACCTCGCCTCCGGCGTGCTGACCCCGGAGCGGCTGGTGCAGCGCTGGCGCGAGCAGCTGCCGGCGCGTGGCCTGCAGGGCGATGCCGTCATCGACTGGCTGCTGTGGTGGGACAACGCCCTGCTGTGGGCGCTGCGCCCGCAGCTGCCGCAGGGACGACTGGTGCTCGTGCTGCGTGACCCGCGCGACATGCTGCTGGACTGGGTGGCCTACGGCGCTGCCGCTCCGCTGGCGATGACCTCGCTGGCTGAAGCCAGCGAATGGCTGGCGCGCGGGCTGGCGCAGGTTGCCACCCTGCATGAGGAAGAACTGTATCCGCACGTGCTGCTGCGCATCGACCAGATCGGCAATGATCCGCACGCGATGGCCGAGCTGCTGGGACGCCTGTTCGAGCGGCAGATGCCGCCGGCCGCACAGCTGGGCGCACCGCGCTTCCCGCCGGGCCACTGGCGCAACTACCGCGACGTGATGAGCGCCGCCTTTGCCAAGCTCACCCCGATTGCGGTGCGCCTGGGTTACCCGGAAGAGTAAGGAGAAGCCGATGCAACTGAGCAGCCACAGCCTGACCAACGGCGCGCCGATCGACCGCGAGTTCGCCGCCGGCGATGCCACCGGCTTCGCGCCGGACCGCAATCCGCACCTGGCCTGGAACGGCGCACCGGAAGGCACGCGTTCGTTCCTGCTGGTGTGCGTGGACCCGGATGTGCCGACCGTTGCGGAAACGGTCGGCCGCAGCGACATGACCGTGCCGCGCGACCAGCCGCGCTGCGACTTCGTGCACTGGGTGATGGCCGATATTCCGGCCTCGGTGCAGGAGATCGCCGCCGGCAGCTGCAGCGATGGCTTCGTGGTGAAGGGCAAGACCGCACCGGCTGGCCCGGCGGGCAGCCGCCAGGGCCTGAACGACTTCACCGGCTGGTTTGCGGGCAACCCGGACATGGCCGGCGATTACCTGGGCTATGACGGCCCGTATCCGCCGTTCAACGACGAACGCGTGCACCGCTATTTCTTCCGCGTGTTCGCGCTGGATGTGGCCTCGCTGGAGCTTCCGGCGCGCTTCACCGCCGCCGACGCATATCGCGCCATGCACGGCCACGTGCTGGCCGAAGCGGCACTGCATGGCACCTATACGTTGAACCCGGCGCTGGGCTGAGCGGCACGATGGGGAGAGCCGGCCGCTGGCCGGCTTTGCTTCTGTAGCGTCGAGCCACCATGAAAAGGGGCAGCCGGCCAGCGGCCGGCTCTACCCACCACGAAGAAGGGCGACCTCGCGGGCGCCCTTCTGTCGTCTTACTTCTTCTCGATGGCCGACTCGACCACCATGTCCAGCACGTACGCCTGCGACGGCGCATCGGCCGGCGGGTTCTTCACTTCGTAGCGCTTCACGCGCACCACGTTGCGCACGCCGTCCTCGTGGGTGTAGCCCTCGATGTTGCCGTAGAAGTTCTCGAACTTGCCCGGCTCACCCTGCTTCAGGCCCTTGTCGTCGAACTTCACTTCACGCACCTGCAGGCACTGGTAGTCCGGGATCAGCGGGTGCGAGCACTTCTCGGTCTTGGCGGCCACTTCCAGGAATACGGTTTCGCCGGCGCCGCCGTAGCGGGTTTCAGCGGTCGGTTCCGGGTTGAACACCAGCACGTCGCCCTTCGCGTTGGTCAGGGTCAGCTTGCCATCGGCATCCTGCTCGGCCTTCAGCTCGCCCTGCAGGCGGCTCGACACGGCCTCGTCCAGCGCCATCAGCGCCTTGTCGGTGCAGGCCATCATGGTCGAGGCCATCGCACTGAACGTCAGCTTGCCGTCGGCCAGGGTGTAGCCGCCACCCATGTGGTTGCAGGCGTTGCTGACCGACAGGCGGCCATCAGCGAAGTCCAGGGTGACCGGCTTGTCTTCGCGGGCGAACAGCGCGTCGATGCGCTTGCCGTCGGCGGCAGTGGCCTGCTGCAGCAGCCAGTGCTGGCTCTGCAGGCGCTGCGCGTCCAGGTGCGCCAGCGTCTGCTGGTCTGCTGCCTTGGCCGCGGCCGGGGCCACGTCGTCGCCGCCGGTGCCGGCCGGGGCCGGGGTCTGGCTGCAGGCGGCCAGCAGGGCCAGCGGGAGGAGCAGGGTGAGCTTGCGGTTCATGGTGATTCTCCTTGGGGAACCGTGGGGGAAACGGGGTGGGGCCGGCAACGGGGTTACCGTGCCCCGGCGCTGTTCAGCTGCCGGACGGCAACCACAGCAGCAGCGCGGCGCCCAGCGCGATGCGGTAAAGCGCGAACGCGGTGAATTTGTGCGATTTGATGTAGCCCATCAGCCACTTCACTACGACGAAGCCGGTGACGGCCGCGGCAAGGAAGGCCACGCCCACCTCGGTCCAGTTCTCGCTGCCCAGCTGTCCGGCCTTGGCCATTTCCAGGAAGGTGTAGGCGCTGGCGGCGAACATGGTGGGAATGCCAACCAGGAACACGAACTCGGCGGCGGCCGCGCGGCGGCTCAGGCCCAGCAGCATGGCCAGGAAGATCGCCGAGGCCGAACGCGAGGTGCCGGGGAACACGCCGGCCACCACCTGCGCCAGGCCGACGCCGATCGCCACGGTCCAGGTCACCTGGTCGCGGTCGGGCAGGCGCGCGGTGTAGGCCTCCACCAGCAGCATCCAGATGCCACCGATGATCAGTGCCCAGGCCACCGGGCTGACCGTCTCGGGCAGCGACCAGCCGGCTTTGCGCACCACCAGGCCGACCACGGCGGTGACCAGGAAGGCCGCGCCCAGCTTGAAAACGTACTCGCGGTTCTCGCGCTGCCCGAAACCGGTGGCCAACTGCAGCAGGCGCTGGCGGAACACCAGTACCACCGCCACGATCGCGCCGGCCTGGATGACGATGTTGAAGAAGTCCGAACGGGCACCCAGCCAGTGCTGGGCGATGAGCAGGTGGCCGGTGCTGGAGATCGGCAGGAACTCGGTCAAGCCTTCGAGGATGCCCAGCAGCAGGGCGGAGAGCAGGTCGGACATGGACGGTGCGGGCACGCGCGGCAGGAAGGAAGAAGGTCGAGAGGATAGACGATCACTGCCGCACCAAACGGGTGCGTCCGCTGTCGGCTGCACCCATTTGGTGCGCACGGTTCTGCACCGCTGCGGGGCGGCCTTTTTGAAATCAATGACTTGCAGCCTGCGAAAAGTTGGCACGGTCGTTGCTGTACCTCAGCAGGCATTCATCCCCATCCGAGGTCGTACCGATGTCCGTGGAAAACGTTGAGAAGCTGATCAAGGACAACCAGATCGAGTTCGTCGACCTGCGCTTTGTCGACATGCGTGGTGTCGAGCAGCACGTGACCTTCCCGGTCAGCATCGTCGAGCCGTCGCTGTTCGAAGAAGGCAAGATGTTCGATGGCAGCTCGATCGCCGGCTGGAAGGGCATCGCCGAATCGGACATGGTGCTGCTGCCGGATACCGCCAGCGCCTACGTCGACCCGTTCTACGCCGATCCGACCATCGTGATCAGCTGCGACATCCTCGATCCGGCCACCATGCAGCCGTATGGCCGTTGCCCGCGCGGCATCGCCAAGCGCGCCGAGGCCTACCTGAAGTCCTCCGGCATCGCCGAAACCGCGTTCTTCGGCCCGGAGCCGGAATTCTTCATCTTCGATTCGGTCCGCTTCGCCAATGAAATGGGCCACACCTTCTTCCAGGTCGACTCGGAAGAAGCGGCGTGGAACAGCGGCGCCAAGTACGACGGCGCCAACAGCGGCTACCGTCCGGGCGTGAAGGGCGGTTACTTCCCGGTGCCGCCGACCGACACCCTGCACGACCTGCGCGCCGAGATGTGCAAGACCCTGGAACAGGTCGGCATCGAAGTGGAAGTGCAGCACCACGAAGTGGCCACCGCCGGCCAGTGCGAAATCGGCACCAAGTTCAGCACCCTGGTGCAGAAGGCCGACGAACTGCTGCGCATGAAGTACGTGATCAAGAACGTCGCGCACCGCAACGGCAAGACCGTCACCTTCATGCCCAAGCCGATCGTCGGCGACAACGGCAGCGGCATGCACGTGCACCAGTCGCTGTCCAAGGGCGGCACCAACCTGTTCTCCGGTGACGGCTACGGCGGCCTGAGCCAGCTGGCGCTGTGGTACATCGGCGGCATCTTCAAGCACGCCAAGGCCATCAACGCCTTCGCCAACTCGGGCACCAACAGCTACAAGCGCCTGGTGCCGGGCTACGAAGCACCGGTGATGCTGGCCTACTCGGCCCGCAACCGTTCGGCTTCGTGCCGCATTCCGTGGGTGTCCAACCCGAAGGCACGCCGCATCGAAATGCGCTTCCCGGATCCGATCCAGTCCGGCTACCTCACCTTCACCGCGCTGATGATGGCCGGCCTGGACGGCATCAAGAACCAGATCGACCCGGGCGCACCGAGCGACAAGGACCTGTACGACCTGCCGCCGGAAGAAGAGAAGCTGATCCCGCAGGTCTGCTCCTCGCTGGACCAGGCGCTGGAAGCGCTGGACAAGGACCGCGAGTTCCTGAAGGCCGGCGGCGTGATGAGCGATGACTTCATCGACGGCTACATCGCGCTGAAGATGCAGGAAGTGACCAAGTTCCGCGCGGCCACCCACCCGCTGGAATACCAGCTGTACTACGCCAGCTGACCGGTGGCGATGGCGGTGGGCTTCCCCCTCCCACCCGCCGCCATCGCTTCCGTCTTCGCGGCTGGGGAGCCGCAGGGCGGGCCCCGGTCCGCCGTGGTAGAGCGGACCCCGACCCGCCGTGGCAGAGTGGGCCGCTGGCCCGCCGTGGTAGAGCGGGCCGCTGGCCCGCTGCAGTAGAGCGGACTGTTAGTCCGCTGAAACAGGGGCAAGAGAGACCGGATACGCGACCAGGGCCGCCCTCCCTCCCGCGTCGGTCGTGCAAGGAGAGAGGCACGGCCGTCCCGGCCCTGTACGTGTCCGGTGCAACAGCCACGGCCATCATCCTGATGGCCGCTGGTTGCCTGATGCCAACGCGCGCTGGCGCGCTGGCCCCATCCACCCTCGGGACATGCGCATGAAACTGATCTCCGCCATCATCCGGCCGTTCAAGCTCGACGAGGTCCGCGAGGCCCTCTCCGACGCAGGCGTGTCGGGCATCACCGTGACCGAAGTGAAAGGCTTCGGCCGCCAGAAGGGCCACACCGAGCTGTATCGCGGCGCCGAGTACGTCGTCGACTTCCTGCCCAAGATCAAGATCGAAACCGTGGTCACCGACGAGCGTGCCGACGCGGTGATCGAAGCGATCCAGTCGTCGGCAGGCACCGGCAAGATCGGTGACGGCAAGATCTTCGTCACCGCCGTCGAACAGGTCATCCGCATCCGCACCGGCGAAATCGGTGCCGACGCGCTGTAACCCCTTTCCGGAGACTCCCCCATGAAGATGCGCCTTCTCACCGGGTGGCAAGCCCGGTTCCACTTCGTGTGCCTGTTGATGCTGCTCAGCGCGCTGGCCGCCGGTGCGTGGCCGGGCAGTGCCCACGCTCAGGCCCAGATCTCGCCGCTGCCGAGCGAAAGCGTGGCGGTCGAACCACTGCAGGACCCGGTCGCTCCGGCCGCCGCACCGGCCGCGGCTGAAGCCGCCGCGACCTACGACCATGGCGACGTGGCCTGGATGCTGACGTCCACCCTGCTGGTGCTGCTGATGGTGGTGCCGGGCCTGGCCTTGTTCTATGGCGGCCTCGTGCGCTCGAAGAACGTGCTGTCGGTGCTCAGCCAGATCCTGGTGGTGTTCTCGCTGGTGCTGCTGCTGTGGGTGGCCTATGGCTACAGCGCGGTGTTCAGCACGGGCAACCCGTTCTTCGGCTCGTTCACCGAATTCGCCTTCCTCAAGGGCTTCACTCCGGAGTCGGTCGGCAACACCCCGATCAAGGGCCTGCCGGACTACCTGTTCGTCGCCTTCCAGTCGACGTTTGCTGGCATCACCACCGCGCTGATCGTCGGCGCGTTCGCCGAGCGCATCAAGTTCCGTGCGGTGCTGCTGTTCTCGGCGCTGTGGTTCACCCTCAGCTACATCCCGATGGCGCACATCGTCTGGGGTGGCGGCTACCTGGGTGAGATGGGCGCGATCGATTTCGCCGGTGGCACCGTGGTCCACATCAATGCGGGCGTTGCCGGCCTAGTGGCTGCCTGGTTTGTCGGCAAGCGCCTGGGCTACGGCCAGACCGCGCTGAAGCCGCACAACGTACCGTTCACCTACATCGGCGCGATGCTGCTGTGGGTGGGCTGGTTCGGCTTCAATGCCGGTTCCGCCGCCGCCGCCGATACCGTGGCCTCGCTGGCCTTCCTCAATACCGTGCTGGCCACCGCCGCAGCGGTGCTCGGCTGGACGCTGGTGGAAGCGATCAGCAAGGGCAAGCCGTCGGCACTGGGCGCGGCCTCGGGCGCAGTGGCCGGCCTGGTCGGCATCACCCCGGCCTGCGGCACCGTCGGCCCGCTCGGCGCGATCATCATCGGTTTCGTCGCCGGCGTGGTCTGCGTGTGGGGTGTGACTGGTTTGAAGCGCCTGCTGAAGGTGGACGACACCGCCGACGTGTTCGGTGTGCATGGTGTCGGCGGCATCGTCGGCGCGATTCTCACCGGTGTGTTCAGCGCGCAGTCGCTGGGCGGCACCAAGGCCGATCTGGATATCGCCCATCAGGTCTGGGTGCAGGTGGTCAGCGTCGGCTTGACCGTGGTCTGGTCGGCGGTAGTGACCACGCTGATCCTGCTGGTGGTGCGCAGCGTGGTCGGCCTGCGCGTGACCGAGGAAGCAGAGCGCACCGGCCTGGATGTGACCTCGCACGGCGAGTCCGCGTACGAGGCCTGAAGTAGCGGCCGAGCTGCTGCATTGATGTTGTGGGTGCCGACCGTTGGTCGGCACT
>NZ_JAXAXM020000006.1:78105-92270 GCF_047500745.2 Stenotrophomonas sp. FR024 | reverse complement strand
GGGGGGGGCCGCCGGTGGGGCGCCACAGCGGGTAGACCATCCACGCATGGCGTGGATCTACCGCATCCTCTCTGGTGGGTGCCAAGCTTGCTCGGCACGGCGGCATGCATCATCGCGCCTGATCGCGCACAATCGGGCCATGCACCCGATCCGCACCGCCCTGATGCTCTCGGCCTGCCTGCTGCTGGCCGCCTGTGCCTCCGCGCCGCAGGAAACCCACAACCCGCTCGCCACCTGGGTGCCGTCACCCAACCAGAACGCGCGCACGCCCGTCATCATCGTCATTCACCACACCGAACAGAAATCGGTGCAGCAGAGCCTGCGTACGTTGCGCACGGCCAACAGCGGTGGACCGGTCAGCGCGCACTACCTGATCGGTGCCGATGGCCATCGCTATCAGCTGGTTGCCGATGAGCGCCGCGCCTGGCACGCCGGCGCCGGGCGTTGGGGCACCATCACCGACCTCAACTCGGCATCGATCGGCATCGAGCTCGACAACGATGGCCGCAGCCCGTTCAGTGCGGCGCAGATCGAATCGCTGATTGTGCTGCTGCGCGATCTCACCGCCCGCCTGAACATTCCGCCGCGGCAGGTGATTGGCCACGCCGACCTGGCGCCGACGCGCAAGCAGGATCCGAGCCGGTTCTTCCCGTGGCAGCAGCTGGCCGAGGCCGGTTTCGGCGTCTGGCCGCGCGCGGCCGACGGTGCGGCACCGGAAGGCTTTGACGCGTGGAGTGCGCTGGCCCGCTTTGGCTATCCGCTCGACAACCGGGACGCCACCGTCGCAGCCTTCCACCGCCGTTTCCGTGGCCGCGACGACCTGCCGAAGACACTGGATGCCGAAGACGCCCGCATCCTGCATTCCCTGCTGCTGCAGACGCCGTGAACCATGCCTGGCGCGTTCGCAGCGCAGGCATCTCCATGCCGTTCCCGCTCCCCGGCAGTGCCAGACCATGCCTGGCATCCTCTGGCGATCACCCCAGACCCAGCGCATCGCGTAGCGCCACGATGTGCGCGCGGCCAACAACCAGCTCGCTACCGTCGCTCAGCACCAGCCAGTAGCGGCTGCCGGAACCAGCATGCAACGTACGCACGTGCCGCAGGTTGACCAGGTGCGATCGATGGCAGCGGACGAAATCCTGAGGCAGTACTGAGGCCAGTGCAGTCAGGGGTTTGTCATGCAGCTCGCTGCGGCCATCGCGCATGCGCACCTGGCTGTAGTCGCCATCTGCCGCGATCCACATCACCTCCGAGAGCTCGACGGTTGCCGTTCCCTGCGCACGCCAGATGCCCAGGTAGCGTGCCCGGCCTGAACGCATACCGCTGGTATCGAACAAGCGTTCCAGCGCCTGACCAAGGCGTTCGCGCGCAAAGGGCTTGGGAACGAAGTCGAGCACGCCGTGTTCAAATGCCTGCAGCGCACGATCACGGTGGGCCGACACCACTACGCACTGGTAGCGGCCGGCTACCGCACGCCGCAGCAGTTCGAAACCGTCCTCGCCCCCAAGGTTGAGGTCCAGCAGCAGGCCGTCGTAGACATTGCGCTGCAGGCGGTCGCCGGCTGCCTCCAGATCGGCCACGGCATCGAAGCGTGCGCGCGTGCCTGCCAGCTCGGCGCACAGCCGCTGCAGGCGTTGGCGTACCAGCGGTTCGTCTTCAACGATCAGGATGCGCATGTCAGTTCGATCCGTCCGCACCATTGGTTGCCGTCGATGCCTTGCACGAAGCTCCATCCGCCGGGGCTGGCGGCCGCCAGACTGGCTTCGATGTAGCGCGTGCCCGTGCCGCGACCGCGATGCGAGGACGAGCCGTGCGCGCTGTGCAGTTCCAGCACCCAACGTCCACCGCCGCGCTGCACGCGCAGACGGAACGGGTGCTGCGCGCATGCCAGCGCACCGGCGTGCGTCAGTGCGTTTTCCACCTGTGCATGCAGGATGCCGGGTGGCAGCAACAGCGGCGCATCCTCGCCATCCACGTCCAGCACCAGGGGCTGGCCCAGTGCCTGGCCAACGATGTCCAGATGGCTGCGGCACAGGGCCAGCTCGTCCTGCAACGGAATGCTCTGCCGGCTGCTGCTGTCACGCAGCCGATCGAACTGATCGGCCAATGACTCCACCAGGCGGCTGGCACGCGAAGGTGCCTGCTCGATCAGTTCCTGCAGACTTGTGAGGGTGTTCATGAGCCAATGTGGCTGGATGCCTCGCTGCAACAGCTGCAATGAAAGCCGTGCGCGCTCTTCACGCAGCAACGCATTGTGCCGGTCCAGTGCCTGCAGCTGTGCCGCATGACGCAGCAGCAGGAACACCATCAGCACCGCCAGCAGCAGGAAGTACGGCCCATCAAGGAAGGCGCCGCGCGCGACCAGCAACGCCAGCAGACCGGCTAGCAGCAATGCCAGGATCGGCCATCTATCCTCTGTGTCGCCGCGCGCACGCAGCAGCAGCGATGCCGAAGCGAGCAGGCTCAACAAGAGCACTGCCGCCGAGCGGGTGTCAAAGCCAGGCAGGACGATGGCGAGCACCGCGATCACGGACAGATAGACGAAGCACCCGGCACGCGGAACCGCCACCTGGAATCGCCGCGCCAGATAGGCTGGCAGGAGCATGGCCGCGGCTACGTGCAATGCCAGCAGTGCAATCAGGCGCGGGACATGCCACGGGTAGTCATACCCCAGCAGGGAGCGCCACGCTTCCACTGCAGGCAACGCCAGTCCCACCACGCCCAGTGCCAGCAGAAGGCGAGCGCCGGGCGTGCGGGTCTGGCCACGCAGTACCGCCAGGAAATACAGGCTGGCTGCCGCCAGTGCGCCGATGGCGAAGGCCGCAACCAGCCATGGCAGGATGATCTGGCCATACAGCACAGCTGCGGGCGCGATCAGTGCCATCGCGTCGGCGCCATGCAGGGTGAAATGTTGTCGCTGGCTGGATGCAAGCACGACCAGCTCATCGGTGGCATTGCCAGAAGCGGGGGGAAGCACGTGGACAAGGTCGATGCGTCCTGGTTGTTCTTCTTCAGCGGTGCGGCCCACGACGCCATTGCTGATCCAGGGCGTGCCGTTCCAGTACAGCTGGCTGGCAGCGCGCAGCGACAGCCGCAACGTGCGGTCATGATCGTCGGTGCCGGTTGGCGCCGGCACCTGCCAGCGCAGCCAGTACGGGCCGCGCCACTGCGCCAGCAGCTGCTGATCCAGCGGACGCCAGGCCAGGTCCTGCGGCGGCCGCGCAGGCAGGGGGCTGGATGCCCCGGCGTCCGCAGGTGCCATCTGCGCCCCCTGCACGAACACCACGCCGGCGGGTGGCGTCGACACGACCAGCCATGCGGCCACCGCCGCAAGCAGCAGAGCAAGAACAGCCAGGGTACGTGGGATCTGCATGGCGGCCATCGTATCGGTTGCGTGGAGCCATTGGACCGCCTTTTGGAGACGTTCGGCAGGCGGGTGCCCCCACAGCCCTGTGATCGAGCCGATGCTGACCGCGCACGTCCCTCCTTTGGAGCCCACCATGAGCCGCAACGCCTGCACATCGTCCAGCAGTCTCCATCCTCGTCGCTCTGCCCTGGTCGCCACGGTGGCTACGTTCTGCCTGGCGCTCGCTGCGGCCATGCCGGCGCAGGCCACGCCTAGGGCATTGGTGTTCGAGCCGTACACGCTGCAGACCAGAGCACATGGCGCCATCCCTGCAGAGATCGCCGTGCTGGAGGTGCCGCGCCGACACAGCGAGCCGGACGGACCGCGCATGGGGCTGAAGGTGGTACGCCTGCGTGCAACCGGTGGCAATGGCCGCAGCGCCCCCGTGGTTTATCTGGCCGGTGGCCCGGGTGGTTCCGGCATCGATACCGCGCGCGGCCCGCGCTGGCCGGTGTTCGACCAGGTCCGACGCGAAGCCGACGTGCTGCTGCTCGACCAGCGAGGTGCCGGTCTGTCTGAACCACCGCCGGAGTGTCCGCATGAAACCCGCTTCGACGATGGCCAACCACTGCAGCGCGATGCGGCCCTGGCCGCATTGCAGGCGACGGCTGCCAAGTGCGTGGAATTCTGGCGTCAGGCTGGCGTCGATCTGGGCGCCTATACGACCGCCGAGAGTGCCGATGACCTGGATGATCTGCGGCGCGCACTGGGTGTGCCCAGGATCAGCTTGTGGGGCATGAGCTACGGCACCCACCTGGCGCTTGCGACGGTGCGCCTGCACGGCAAAGATCTGGAACGCGTCGTGCTGATGGGCACCGAAGGCCCCGATGACACACTGAAGCTGCCGCTCAGCAGCGATGCGCTGCTACAGGAACTGACGCCACTGGCCCGCAGGGACGGCTTCTACGATCTGGCCGGATCGGCAAAGCGCGTGCTGCAGGCATTGCGTGAGCAGCCGCGACAGGGTCGCAGCCGCATGCATGACGGTCGCCAGGTGACCATCGGTGAATTCGATGCGCAGATCCTGATTGCCAATGCTCTTGGCCAGCGGCATACCCAGCAGTGGCTGCCGTTGATACTCCGCGAGGCCGAGCGCGGCAACTACGACCCGCTGGCCGATCTGGTGCTGATCGTGCGCGCACAGTTCGCCCAGTACCCGGCGATGGGGCTGGCCATGGACGTGGCTTCCGGGCAGAGCCCGCAGCGCCTGGCGCGGGTGGAGGCGCAGGCACGCGAAAGCCTGTTCGGCGACGCCCTGAACTTCCCGTTCCCCGCCATCGGCAACGGCCTGGGTCTGGCCGATCTGGGCGAATCCTTCCGCGGGCCGCTGCGCAGCGACGTGCCGGTGCTGTTCATCAGCGGCACGCTGGATGGGCGCACGCCACCGGCCAATGCCGATGCGCTGCGTCCAGGCTTCAGCCATGGCCGCTCGCTGCTGGTGCGCAACGCCAGCCATCACCACGAGCTGTGGACCGGCAATCCTGCCATTGCCCGCAGCATCGTCGACTTCCTGGCGGGTCGCATCGTGAACGATGCCGAGCTGGACGTACCGCCGCCGGTGTTCGCCACCAGCAACAGTGGCCTGCTGGGCAGTGGCGCACGCTGAAGGGAGAGCGTGGTGCCGGGCACCCGGCGCGTCCGGCACCGTGCTGTTTCCTCTACATTGGGGCAATGAAAGACATCATTGCCCCCCTGAACCGCACGAGCTTGGGCCTTGTTGCGCTGGCTGTGCTCGCCGGCTGCTCCACCACCGCTCCCCGCACCGGAACCGAAGTGCCGACGCCGGTCACGCCGCCCGCTGCCACCTATGCCAAGGCCGCATGGAGTGCACTGCCACCGGTCTCCGACAGCGACCTGCAGGCCGGTTTCGTCGCCTGGCGCAGCAGCTGCGCCCGCCTGAAGAGCGATGCGGTCTGGGCCAAACCCTGCGCCACCGCCGCGACGGTTTCGGACAAGGACCCGGCGGCGATCCGCCAGTTCCTGCAGCGCGATTTGGATGTCTATGCATTGCGTGCCGGCGGCCACCAGGCCGACGGGCTGATTACCGGCTACTACGAGCCGATCTACGCCGGCAGCCTCACCCGCACGGCTGCTGCCACCGTACCGGTGTACGGCACGCCCGATGATCTGGTGGTGGTGCAGCTGGACAGCGTCTACCCGGAATTGAAGGGCAAGCGCCTGCGCGGGCGCGTCGAGGGCAAGGTGCTCAAGCCCTACGACGACGCCGGCACCATCGCGGCCAAGGGCGCCAAGGCGCCGGTACTTGCCTGGCTGACCGACCCGATGGACCTGCAGCTGCTGCAGATCCAGGGGTCGGGCCGGGTGCGCCTGCCCGATGGCACGCAGGTGCGGCTGGCCTATGCAGAACAGAACGGCCACCCCTACCGCGCGATCGGTCGCTGGCTGGTCGACCAGGGTCAGCTGAAGAAGGAAGACGTCACCATGGATGCGATCCGCGCCTGGGCCCGGGCCAATCCCGCGCGCGTGCCGGAACTGCTGCGCAGCAACCCCAGCTACGTGTTCTTCGTGCGCAACCCGGACAGCCCGGAAGGCCCGCGTGGTTCACTGAACGTGCCGCTCACCGCTGGTTACAGCGTGGCGGTGGATCGCAGCGTGGTGCCGCTGGGCAGCCTGCTGTGGCTGTCCACCACGCGCCCGGACGGCAGCCCGGTGGTGCGCCCGGTGGCCGCACAGGACACCGGCGGCGCGATTGCCGGTGAAGTACGCGCGGACCTGTACTGGGGCAGTGGCGATGCCGCAGGCAAGCTGGCCGGCGACATGAAGCAGAAGGGCAACATCTGGATGCTGTGGCCGAAGGGCGTGGCCTTGCCGGCTCAGAGACCGTGATGCCTGATCAATCATTACTCATCCATTGGAGCTTAAGCAATGAGCGCACTGAGGCGTGTACACCAACGTGACTGGAACAACGGTGATTGCGGCATAGCGTGTGTTGCCATGCTGGCGCGCGTTTCCTATGAGGAAGCGCTTGAGGCATTCAGGACGCTACCGGGAAAGGCAAAAGGCACCAGCTTCTTCACTACGCATACTGACATCGCGCAGATGCTGGCGCAGTTCAGTATCGCGACCAAGCGCGTGAGCTTCAGATCATGGCGGGCCATTGATCGACATGCAATTGTAAAAGTTAATCCTTATCAGTCGGGCCGGAGATGGCATTGGGTTGTCCTCGATGCAGGCAGGGACGAGCTCGTCGTTCACGATCCGAAGCCGGGCAAGACGCACTTGATCCGAGACTTTCGTGGGCTAAAGGGAAGTGGCCACTTCATTGCAGTTGCGGACTAGTGTCTGCGGCTGCCACCTCTGTCCGTCGGTTAGCGGCCGAGACCAAAGCCAGCTGAGTTTTGGAAATGGCCACTTCAAAGTGCGGTGGTCGTCGTACTGGGTGATAATTGTGGCAGTGCCGCGAACCACATCGCGGCGGCCTTTTCGAACTTTCCGGCCGCGCCTGCGGCCAGGACCTCTGCAATGACCTACGCAAAGCACAACGCAAAACCCGGCGCGAAATCCGCCGCGAAGAAGTACTACAAGCACTGGGCCGAATCGGGCCTGGGCAAGGGCAACGTGCTGATGGAAGCCCGTGGCGAGAAGATCGTGCGCCAGGTGGAGATCTACGGCACCAAGATGGTCTGGGCCGACGAGCATGCCCACAGCGATGACCGCTTCCTGCTGGCCGACCAGCCGGTGTCGTTCCTGGATTTCGACGAAGACGACGAGATCAGCGCGCGCGAATTCGAAAGCGCCTGGAAGAAGGCCCGGGAAGCCACCGGCTACCCGGTGTAACGCTGCCCGCCCGGGCTCGGGTCCCTTTCCGCAGGGAAAGGGCTCTGCCCCCGGGCCAAGGCTCAGGCAGCCGCGTTGTAGGGTTCGATCCGGGCAAGCACGTCGGCCAGCTTTTCCTTGGTCATCGCGGCATCGAAGTCGGCCTGCAGGCCGATTCAGAACTTGTCGGAAACGCCAAAGTAGCGGGATAGGCGAAGCCCGGTGTCCGCAGTGACTGCGCGATCGCCGGAGACGATCTCGCCGATATGGCGTTGTGAGACGCCAATTGCCTTGGCCAGCCGGTATTGGGTGATGCCCAGAGGCTCCAGGAATTCATGCAACAGGATCTCGCCGGGAGCGGGGTAGGGGGCGGTTCGCATGGGGTGGATCGCTCAGAAGATTGACGCTGGGAGCAGTGTGGCAATCCCGTGTGCCTGCGGAAATTGGGTTATGCGACCACGTACGACGCATTCGGCCTGAGGGGTCAGGGCCCTTTCCTGACGGAAAGGGATCCGACCCCGGACCCGCGTTTTGCACTACATTGGTGCAATGTCCGACCCCGCACCCCCGCCGTCCCTCGATGCCCTGGGCACGCCGTTGGCCTGGGCCGGGGCCGATGGCTGCATTGCCGGCTGCAACCCGGCCTTCGCCCGCTGGCTGGGCGTCAGCGTCCGGCGCCTGCTGGGGCGGCCGCTGGCCGCACTGGAAGTGCAGGGCGAGGCACTGGCCCATTTCCTGGCCCGCGATGAGCGCGACAGCCTGCGCCTGAACCGGTTGGCGCTGGCGGTGCCCGGCGAGGCGCCGCGCTTCGCCGAGGGCTGGATGAGCCGCCGCGACGATGGCGGCTGGCTGCTGGAGGCGCATCCGGTCGATGAATTCCCCGGGCTCGACCCGACCCAGGCCCTGCCCAGCGCGCTCAGTGCGGCGCTGAAGGGACTGGCCCACGAGCTGCGCAACCCACTGGCCGGGCTGAAGGGCGCGGCCCAGCTGCTGGCCCGCCGCGCGGCCCAGCGCGATGCCAGCGAACGCGAGCTGATCGAGCTGATCGGCTCGGAGATCGAACGCCTCAACGGCCTGCTCGACCAGCTGCTGTCGCCGGCCCCGGCTGCACCGCATGCCGAGCTGAACATCCACGCCGCGCTGGAACGCGTGCTGCGCCTGGCCGAGAACGAGGCCGGCTGGGCGGTACGCCTGCAGCGCGACTACGACCCCAGCATTCCCGAATTCCACGGCGACGCCGACCGTCTCACCCAGGCGGTGTGGAACCTGGTGCGCAACGCGATCCAGGCCGGCGCCGGCAACATCACCCTGCGTACCCGCGTAGAACACGGTGTACGCATCGCCGAGCAGCTGCACACGCTGGCGCTGCGCCTGGAGATTGCCGACGACGGCCGTGGCGTGCCCGAGGAGCTGGCCGAGCATCTGTTCCTGCCGCTGGTCAGTGGTCGCGCCGAGGGTACCGGGCTGGGCCTGGCACTGGCCCAGCAGGTCGCGCGCGAGCATCGCGGCACGCTGACCTACCGCTCGCGCCCGGGCCATACCGTGTTCACCCTGCTGCTGCCGATCATCAGCGGCGCCGCCCCGGCCGAGGAGGCCCCGCGCGATGTCTGAGTCTTTTTCGTCCCCGCAGCGCATCTGGGTGGTCGATGACGATCGGGCCGTGCGTTTCGTGCTGTGCACCGCGCTGCGCGAGGCGGGCTACCAGGTCGTCGATTTCGACAGCGCCGCTCCCGCCCTGCAGGCGTTGAGCGAAGGCCCGCCGCCGGCGCTGCTGTTCACCGATGTGCGCATGCCGGGTGACGATGGCCTGGTGCTGTTGGACAAGCTCAAGGCCACGCTGCCGCAGCTGCCGGTGGTGGTGATGTCGGCCTACACCGACGTGGCCAGCACGGCCGGTGCGTTCCGCGGTGGCGCGCATGAATTCCTGTCCAAGCCGTTCGATCTGGACGACGCCGTGGCGCTGGCGCAGCGTGTGCTGCCGGCCGTTGCACCGGCACTGGCGGCGCCCACACCTGCGGCGGAAGCGCATGGCGACCAGCCACCGCAACTGGTGGGCGATACCCCGCCGATGCGCGCGCTGTTCCGTGCCATCGGCCGCCTGGCGCAGGCGCCGCTGGCGGTGCTGATCACCGGCGAAACCGGCACCGGCAAGGAGCTGGTGGCCAATGCGCTGCATCGCGAATCGCCGCGCGCGCAGGGGCCGTTCGTCGCGCTCAATACTGCTGCAATCCCGTCCGAGCTGCTGGAAAGCGAGTTGTTCGGCCACGAAGCCGGCGCCTTCACCGGCGCCCAGCGTCGCCATACCGGTCGCTTCGAGCAGGCCAACGGCGGCACGCTGTTCCTCGATGAAATAGGCGATATGCCGTTGCCGCTGCAGACCCGTCTGTTGCGCGTGCTGGCACAGGGCGAGTTCTTCCGCGTCGGCGGCCGCGAGTTGATCCGCGTCGACGTGCGGGTGATTGCCGCCACCCACCAGGATCTGGAAGGCCTGGTCGCGCAGGGGAAGTTCCGTGCCGATCTGCTGCATCGCCTGGATGTGGTGCGTCTGCAGCTGCCACCGCTGCGCGAGCGTCGCGAGGACATCGCGCAACTGGCCAGCACCTTCCTGGCCGCCGCCGCACGCAAGCTGGATACGCCGCCGAAGCGCCTGACCGCTGCCGCACTGCAGGCGCTGCGCGAACACGACTGGCCGGGCAACGTGCGCGAACTGGAAAACGTGTGCTGGCGGATGGCGGCGCTGGCCGCCGCTGACACCATTGGCGTGGCCGACGTCGATACCGCGCTCAACCGTACGCGCGGTCGTCGCAGCAGCACCACCAACGCCGATCCGGGGCAGTGGGAGGCACTGCTGGCCGAATGGGCACGCCGTCAGCTGGCCGAAGGCGTGGAAGGGCTGCACGCGCAGGTGCGTGAGCGGGTCGACCATGCCCTGCTGGAGGCCGCGCTGCAGATCACCCATGGCCGCCGTGCCGAAGCCGCGGCCCGCCTGGGCCTTGGCCGCAATACCCTTACCCGCAAGCTGGGCGCCGGGCGCCGTCGCGGGGGCCATTGAACGGTCCCTGCACGCGATCCTCGCGCCCGCTTGCCGAACCGTTGATCGTTCATGGACGATGCCGTCCGTAGTGTCACCTGCAAGGAGTCTTCGATGCGTCTGTCCTTTGCCATCCTGCCGTTGTCCGCCGCCGTGCTGCTGTCTGCCTGTGGCAGCGCACCGAAGAAGGCCGAACCCACCCCGCCACCGCCGACCGTGGTCAGCGCCGCCAAGCAGGCCGAGGCCAATCTGTCGCCGGCCTCGGCCAGCATCGTCAGTGGCCGCATCGCGCTGATGGTGGAGCCCGGTGGCATCCACATCACCGGGCTGATCGGTGGCCTGCAGCCGATGCAGCAGGCCGGCTTCCACATCCACGAGCGCGGCGACTGCAGCGCGGTGGATGCCAGCAGTGCCGGCAATCACTTCAATCCCGGTGGCGCTGCGCATGGCCGCGCCGGCACCGGCAAGCACCACCTGGGCGACATGGACAATCTGCGTGCCGACGCCCAGGGCCGCGCCAACGTCGATATCCACCTCAAGGGCGTTACCCTTGGCGGAGGCGCCGCCACCGATATCGCCGGACGTGCACTGGTCGTGCATGCCAACGCCGACGACTATCGCAGCCAGCCCGCCGGCAATGCCGGCGTCCGCATCGCCTGTGGCGTGATCCGGGTTGTCCGCTGATCACTGCAGGCATCATCCAGGGAGAGATTCCATGCGTTTGATCCACACTTCGCTGTTCGCAGCCATTGCTGCACTGGGCCTGGCGGCCTGCAACCAGCAGCCGGCCGCGCCGCAGGCTGAAACCGCGCCGGCCGCTCCGGCCGACGGCGCCACCGCCGAACCGGCCGCAGCACCTGCACCGGCTGCCGATGCCTCGGCCACGGCCGAGCTGGCGCCGACCCAGGGCAACGAGACCAAGGGCAGCGTCACCTTCAAGGTGGTTGACGGCAAGGTCCACGTGACCGGTCAGATCAGCGGCCTGAAGCCGGGCAGCGAGCACGGCTTCCACATCCACGAGAAGGGCGACTGCAGCGCGCCGGACGGCATGAGCGCCGGTGGCCACTTCAACCCGGGCAAGCAGGATCACGGCAGCGTGTCCGCCGATCCGCACCACGGTGGCGACATGCCCAACATCAAGGCCGACGACAAGGGCGTGGCCACCATCGACGGCCCGGTGTCGAGCAACGTCAACATCGGCAAGGGCGATGACTTCGACATCATCGGCCGCGGCCTGATCGTCCATGCCGATGCGGATGACTACAAGACCCAGCCGACCGGCAACGCCGGTGCGCGCCTGGCCTGCGCAGTGATCCAGAAGGCGCAGTAAGCCATCAGAAAACGCCGGCGCAAGCCGGCGTTTTTTCTTTATCGGTAGTGCCGGCCGCTGGCCGGCAATCGCAGATCCGGAGGTCGCCGGCCAGCGGCCGGCACTACCAACACCCGCATCAGCGCGCCAGCAACTCGCGCGCGTCCTGACCGGCCTCGCAGTGCACGAACAGCACCGGCACGCCGTGCGCTTCCAGCACCGCGGCCATCTGCCGCTGGCGCATCAGGAACTGCTCGTAGATGCCCTTCAGGCGGTCGCAGTCGTTCTTGCCGTGGTTGTAGTGCGCGCACCAGCCGGCCGGATCGAACAGCGCCATGCGTGCCTCGCCGTGCGTGTAGCGCAGCAGCGGCTCGGGCGCGGCGTTGAGCCATTCGTCCTCGCCCGGGGCCATGATCGCGGTCTCGATCAGCGGCCACAGCGCGGCCAGGCCCTGATTGTCGTACTGCATCGACATCATCGCGGCCAGATCATTCACGGTGAAATAGCGCGCATGCTCGATGCGGGCACCGAAGGTGTTCTGCGCCATCAACGCGGTATCGGCATGCGCCATGCCGTTGGCCAGCAGCGTGTCTTCCAGCGCCTCGGCCACCGCATTGGTCGTCGCCACGTCGCTGCCGGTCAGCAGGAACGGCACCACGCGCAGGCCACCGCCCACCAGGCTGGCATCGGCCTGGAACGGCAGCGGCACGTCACCGTTGGCATCGGTACCGAAGGCCAGCAGGCGCGGGCCCTGGTTACGGCCCGGCGCACGCATCTGCAGTTCTTCCAGGCGGCGATGGATCGGCCAGCCCGGGCGCAGCACTTCGGCCGGGTCGAAATGGGCGGCGGCGAACACCAAGTCCAGCTCGGCCACCTGCGGCACCAGCTTGGACAGGTCGCGGCCGACGCGATCGGCCAGTTCACCGGCCTGTTCGGCGCTGAGCACCGCCTGGCGGGGGATTTCGCCGCCGGCCAGTTCCAGGGCCAGCACGCCAAGGGCATTCATCGCGGGGTCGGGTTTGCTCATGGTTCCACGGTTGGCCCATCACAGGGCGGCAGCTACACTTGGCTCCATTATGCCTGCTCCGTCGTGCAGGCCATGTTGCAGACACCCTCATCCATGCCAGGTATCTCCATGCCCAACGCTCGTCCCGTCGCCATCCTCGGTGGCGTCCGCATTCCGTTCTGCCGCCAGAACACCGCGTATTCGGATGTCGGCAACCTTGGCATGTCGGTCCGTACGCTGGGCGCGCTGGTCGAACGTTTCGGCCTGCACGGCCAGCAGCTGGGTGAAGTGGCGATGGGTGCGGTGATCAAGCACTCCAGCGACTGGAACCTGGGCCGCGAAGCCACGCTCTCTTCTGGCCTGTCGCCGTTGACCCCGGGCATCACCCTGCAGCGCGCCTGCGGCACCTCGCTGGACAGCATCATCACGGTTGCCAACAAGATCGCGCTGGGCCAGATCGAATCGGGTATCGGTGGCGGTTCGGACACAACCTCCGACGTGCCGATCGTCTACGGCAAGAAGCTGCGCGCGCGCCTGCTGGCCGCCAACCGTGCCAAGAGCACCGGCGACAAGATCCGCGCGCTCACCGCTGGCTTCAAGTTCTCCGAGCTCAAGCCCGAATTCCCGGGCGTGGCCGAGCCGCGCACCGGCAAGAGCATGGGTGACCACTGCGAGGACATGGCCAAGGAATGGAACATCTCGCGTGACTCGCAGGACGAGTGGGCGGTGTCGTCGCACAAGAAGCTGGCTGCTGCCTATGAGCGCGGTTTCTTCAACGACCTGATCGCACCGTTCCGTGGTGTCGAGCGTGACAACATCCTGCGCCCTGATACTTCGCTGGAGAAGCTGGCCACGCTGAAGCCGGCGTTCGACAAGGTCTCCGGCCGCGGCACGCTCACCGCCGCCAACTCCACGCCGCTGACCGACGGCGCCGCCGCCGTGCTGCTGGCCAGCGAAGAGTGGGCGCGCGCCCCCCCCCCACGGCCATGAGCCGCAGGCCTATCTGCGTGACGCGCACGTCTCGGCGGTGGACTTCGTGCATGGCGAAGGCCTGCTGATGGCGCCGACCGTGGCCGTGCCGGAGATGCTCAAGCGCAACGGCCTGACCCTGCAGGACTTCGACATCTACGAGATCCACGAAGCTTTTGCCGCGCAGGTGCTGTGCACCCTGCGTGCGTGGGAGAGCGAGGATTACTGCCGCAATCGCCTGGGCCTGGATGCACCGCTGGGTCGCATCGACCCGGACAAGATCAACCTGCTGGGCTCGTCGCTGGCCACTGGCCACCCGTTCGCGGCGACTGGCGCACGCGTCATCGCCACCGCAGCCAAGCAGCTGGCCGAACGCGGCGGTGGCCGCGCGCTGGTGTCGATCTGCACCGCCGGCGGCATGGGCGTAGTGGCGATCGTCGAACGCTGATCGTTGCGACCGCGCGCCAACCAAGGTTGGCGACTACCGGGAATGCGCGCTGGATCTGCTTTGGTAGATGCCGACCTTGGTCGGCCATGCGATGTCATCGTTCGGAAGATGTCAGAGCGCCAACCAAGGTTGGCGACTACCGGATTTCACAGATGAAAACGCCGCCCAATGGGCGGCGTTTTTTCTGCTCCGGTGGGTGCCGACCGTTGGTCGGCACAC
>NZ_JAXAXM020000006.1:0-78095 GCF_047500745.2 Stenotrophomonas sp. FR024 | reverse complement strand
GGGGGGGGGGGGGCCGCGGCGGGCCCCCCCCCACTTCAGCAGGAATCACGGCAACCGCGGATTGCCGAATTCGTCGCGCTCTTCGTTGGCGTCATACACCGGCGGCTGCACCGTAACCGACTGCTCCTCCACCGTGGCACGCAGCGGCGCTTCGGTGCCGCGCACCAGTTCCACGCTGTCCTCGCCACGCTGCAGTCGCAGCGCATTGGCCAGGCACTGCGCGGCCAGCGCGTGCTCGCCACGCTGTGCGAACAGCTCACCCAGTGCCTCCCACGCCGGGGCACCGGCGCCCGCGGCGATGGCCTCGTGCAGGAACGCATCGGCGGCATCCCACTGCTGCTGGGCCAGGGCCACGCGGCCCTGTGCCAGGCGCAGCGCAGCCGAGCTGTCGTGCACGTTGCGCCAGCGCGCGAGGTTGGCCTGACGCGTGGCCAGGCGCTCGGCCGGCAGGCGGCCATACAGCGCCACCAGTTCGTCATCCCAACGCTGGTCCAGTGCCTGTTCCAACGCCAGCAGCGCCGGTTCGTCCCAGTTCAACGCAACCGCACGGCTGGCATACGCACCCACCACGTCCGGGGTCGGTCGCAGTGCCTTCGGCGTGGCTTCCCACTGCGCGGCCAGCGCATTGACGTCGGCTGCTTCCAGCAGCGCCTGTGCGGCCAGGCGTGCTTCCAGTTCGCTGTTGGCGTCGGCCGGCAGCACCTTGCTCTGGCGCAGTGCACCCAGCTGGCCATACGCCTCGTGGGCGCGGCCGGCCTGTGCCAGCGCTTCGGTACGCAGCCACAGGCCGCGCGGCGGCAGCGGCTGGATCGTCGCCACATCCAACGCGTTGATCGCATCCACCGGCAGATCGCGCGCCAGCAGCTGTTCGGCGCGTAGAAGCGCCTGCAGGGTGGCATCGCTCTCGCCCAGGCGCTGCAGCAGGGCTTCACCGGCGGGGCCGTCGGCACGTGCCTGCGCACTGCGCACGGCATTGGCCAGCGCCACCGCGCTCACTTCCGGATCCTTGGCGGCACCATCCAGCAGCTTTTCCGCGCGCTGCCACTGGCCGTGCTCATAGGCCTGCAGGCCGTCGATCAGGCGCACCCGGCCCTGCTTGCGGCGGTAGCGGCCCCAGGCGCGGAACGGTGCAGCGATCAGGCTCCACAGCAGCCACAGCACCAGCACCGCGATCACCGACAGCAGTGCCACCTTGGGCAGGTTGCTGTGGTAGTCGTAGCCGCCGTAGCGCAGGGTCACTTCGCCGAAGCGGTTGAGGTCATCGGCGCCGAGCCATTGCGCGGCCACCACGCCGATGGCCACGGCCAGCAACAGCACGACCAGGGATTGCAGGGGTTTCATGGGGGATTACCTCCGGTCGGTCTGGGTGCGCAGTTGCTGCAGGGTGCTGCCAAGAACGCTGTTGCTGGCCTGCAGCGGAAGCTCGCGCAAGGCCTTCAGTTCAGCACGTTGCGCGCGCAGGGCCGGTGAATCCGGCCAACGCCGCTGTGCCCAGTGTTCCACGCGCGCCAACGCGGTATCGCGACCGGTGCGGTCGCCACGTTCGATTGCGGCACGCGCCAGGGTCAGTTCCAGCTGCAGCGCATCGTCGGCATTGCGGCGTTCGGCGGCGGTCAGCGGGCCATTCTGGCGGCTAGGGGTGATATCCACGAACGGTGCCAGCGTGGCCTGCCACCAGGGCTTGCCGGCGCCGGGCGCGGTGCTACCCGTCACCTGCGAGGGCAGGCCCTGCAGGGCCTTGGCCAGGGCATCCAACCGCTGCAGCGATTGCACGCGCGGGCCGGTGCCCAGCGCATCCAGTGCATCGCGTTCCTGTACCAGGGCCTGGCGCAGGTTCAGGCCGTCGCTGTCGGGCAGATCGGCCAGCGCGGTGGCGGCCTGTGCATACAGGCGGCGTGCG
This sequence comes from Stenotrophomonas sp. FR024, assembly GCF_047500745.2. Taxonomy (NCBI): domain Bacteria; kingdom Pseudomonadati; phylum Pseudomonadota; class Gammaproteobacteria; order Lysobacterales; family Lysobacteraceae; genus Stenotrophomonas; species Stenotrophomonas sp. FR024. Next base: position 76,195 of record NZ_JAXAXM020000006.1, on the reverse strand, counting down.
CCTTCCACGTCGTCGGCGTAGTTCAGGCGCTGCGCCGCCTGGGTCAGCAGCAGCTCGGCCTCATCGCGCTGTACCGCCTGACGGCCCTGGTTGGCGCTGTCGGCCAGCTTGGCCAGGTTCTCTTCCAGCAGCGCACTGCGCTGGGAAAGGCCCAGCATCTCGTCGCGCAGCACGCGGTTGGTGGTCGCCGCATCCTGCAGGCGCTGGCTGGTTGCGCGCTGGTCGCGGCGCAATGCATCCAGCGTCGCCTGCAGGCCCTGCAGCTGTACGGCCGTGGTCTGCGCCTGCGCTTCCTGTTCGTTTTGTTGCTGCTGCCAGACGTACCAGCCGGCATAGCCGCCCACGCCAAGCACGACCACCCCGGCCAGCGGCAGCAGCCAGCGCACGGGTCGACGGGGCGGGGAAACGGGCGGAGTCTCGTTCATGGGGCTTCCTTGTCGGCACCGTCGCCGGTCAGGTTCCGGCAGGCCGCGTTGTGCACAGCATCACTGTTGCCGACCACAGCGGCAAGCGTGACCCACGTCCCTGTTCAGTTCGCTGCCGGGACGGTGAGCGTGGCGTGTGCAGCCGCCACCAGCTGCGCGGTGGTGGGCCCGGCCGCGCGCACCACGCGCTGCAGCCCCAATGCGTGCGCCTGTTCGCCCAGCCGTTCGCTGGCCACGATGGCGGTGGCATGTGCCTGACAGCGTTGCTGCAATGCCGGCGGAAGCTGCTGCCAGAAATGCAGCAACGCCTCACCACTGCTGACCGCCAGCACCCACGGATACGCTGAATGCGCCAATCGAGCCAGCGTGCGTGGCGACAGGCGCAGCAGGCGACGCTGATAGACATCGGCGCGCTCGATGCTGCCGCCGGCGGCCTGCAGTTGCGCAGCAATCAGGCCGCGCCCGCCGGGGGCGGTCACCAGCCCGATGCGCAGGCCCTGCACCTCGGCCAGCACCGGCAGCGCCAGCAGGCCCTCGCTGTCCATCCGCTGCGGCGCATGCACCTCGGCGACGCCCTGCGCCCGCAGCGCGCGCGCGGTGCCTTCGCCCACGGTCAGCCACGGGCTGCGTTGTGCCTCGGCCAGTGGCAACAGGGTGGCGGCTGCGGTAACGGCGGCCGGGCTGGTGAACACCACCCGATCGCAGTTCAGCGCGCGTTGCAGCTGGTGCACCACTGGCGTGCCGTTCAGGCGCTGCAGGCGCCAGGGTGGCAGGGCCAGCACATGCCCGCCCAGCCCAGCAACGGCGCGGCGCAGCGCGGAATTCTGGCCCTGCGGTCGCAGCGAAATGAAGGTCCAGCCCGGCTCGGAACCGGCGGCGCCAGTGGGTATCGTATGGTCGGCCATTGCCTGCATTATGCGGGCCCTTCGTTGTCGTGGTCCCTGCTCCGATGTCCGTTGATGCTCTGACTTCCTCGCTGGCCGCCCTGCAGGACGTGCTTGACTGCATGCCGGCGGTCCGCGCCATGCAGATCCAGCTCGACGGCTATGCCGATGGCGTGCTGCGCATCACCGCGCCGCTGGCCGCCAACGTCAACGACAAGGGCAACGCCTTCGGTGGCAGCCTGGCCTCGGTGCTGACCCTGTCCGGCTGGGCACTGGTCAGCCTGCGCCTGCGCCTGGCCGGCCACGATGCCGAGGTCTACGTGGCCGACAGCAACCTGCGCTACCTGGCACCGGTCTACGAAGACCTGCACGCCCATGCCGAAGCGGCCGAGGCCACTGGCTGGGATGCCTTCCTGAACACCTTCCGCCAGCGCCGCAAGGCCCGCATCAGCATCATCGCCACCCAGCCCGGTGCCGATGGCAAGCCCGCCGCCGAGTTCAGCGGTCGCTTCGTTGCCTTCGCCAAAGGGTAGGATGGCAGGCTGACGTTCTGGGGAAACCACCGATGCGCCGCCTCATCCAGTTCCTGATGTGTTCCCTGCTGCTGGCCAGCGCCGTGGCTTCGGCCGACGACCTGAGCCGCAAGCAGCGCAAGCTGCTGGAAGAGACCCAGATCGCCTACGGCGCCACCATCCGCTGGGGCAGCATGGACGATGCCATCGGCTATCTGGACCCCAAGCTGCGCAAGGAAAAGCCGCCCACCGAGTTCGAGCTCAACCGCTACGCGCAGCTGCGCGTGTCGTCCTACCGCGAGCGCAGCAGCGCCGCGCTGGACGGGGGCCTGGTCGAGCGCCGGGTCGAAATCGGGGTGATCAACCAGAACACCCAGGCCGAACGCACCGTGGTGGTGGTCGAGCGCTGGCGCTGGGATGCCGAGGCCAAGCGCTGGTGGCAGACCGCCGGCCTGCCGGACCTGTGGAAGGGGCAGTGACGGGCCGCGTCCGGCTTGTGCGACAATCGGCGCCCGCTTAATCGACCCGTGACCTGAGTGAATTACGAAGAGTTGCTGGCCTTTGCAGGCCGAAACCCGATGCTGTCCGCGGCCCTGGTCGGCCTGACCGTGGCCATCATCGTCACCGAGATCCGCCGCCTGTTCCGGGGCTTCAAGGGCATCAAGCCCGCCGAACTGACCCAGCTGATCAACGCGGGTGGCACGGTGGTGGTCGACCTGTCGGCCAGCGGTGACTTCGAGAAGGGCCACATTGCCGGCAGCCGCAATGCCCAGGCCAGTGCCTTCGGCCCGGACAACAAGCTGGTGGCCAACGCCAAGCAGTCGCCGGTGGTGCTGGTGTGCCGTAGCGGCAACGCCTCGGAAACCGCCGCCAAGGCGCTGAAGAAGGCCGGCTTCGAAAAGGTCTACGTGCTCGACGGCGGCATTCCCGCCTGGCAGCAGGCCGAGCTGCCGCTGGTCAAGGGCCGCAACTGATTGCCGCAGGTGGCGGATCCGGCCTTGTATGGGCCTGATCCCGCCCCCATCGCAGTAGTTCGACCATCGTTTTCATTGCATTCACCTGGAGTTACTGGAAATGTCCGAAGAGATCACCAACGGCGCCGCTGCGCCGGTCGATGCCGCTACCGGCCCTGCTTTCACCGTCGAGAAGATCTACGTCAAGGACGTCTCCTTCGAGTCGCCGAACGCTCCGACCATCTTCAATGACCAGGTGCAGCCGGAACTGCAGCTCAACCTGAACCAGCAGGTGCAGCGCCTGGGCGAGAACGCCTTCGAAGTGGTGCTGGCCGTGACCCTGACCTGCCAGGCCGGTGAGCGCACCGCCTACGTGGCCGAAGTGAAGCAGGCCGGCGTGTTCGGCCTGGTCGGCCTGGACCCGCAGTCGATCGACGTGCTGCTCGGCACCCAGTGCCCGAACATCCTGTTCCCGTACGTGCGTCAGCTGATCAGCGACCTGATCCAGGCCGGCGGCTTCCCGCCGTTCTTCCTGCAGCCGATCAACTTCGAAGGCCTGTACGCAGAAACCCTGCGCCAGCGCCAGGAGCAGGGCGACGCACCGTCGCTGGCTGACTCCGAGCCGGCTGGCAACGCCTGATTCCTGCCGCGACGTCACGGATGAGCACTACCGCTGACAAGATCGCCGTGCTTGGCGCCGGTTCCTGGGGAACCGCGCTGGCCAGCCTGCTCGCACGGCACGGTCACCCGACCGTGCTGTGGGGGCGCGATGCTGCCGTGGTCGAAGCCATCGACCAGCGCCACGAGAACCCGCGCTACCTGCCGGGCATCCCGCTGCCGGACAGCCTGCGTGCCACCACCGACCTGGCGTCGGCAGTGGAGGGCGCCGCCTGGATCCTGGTGGTCACCCCGTCGCATGCCTTCGGTGAAACCGTGCGTGCGCTGGCGCCGCTGCGTCCGGCCGGTGCCGGCGTGGCCTGGGCCACCAAGGGCTTCGAACCTGGTTCGGGCCGCTTCCTGCATGAAGTGGCGCGCGAAGTGCTGGGTGAGGACGTGCCGCTGGCCGTCGTCACCGGTCCGTCGTTCGCCAAGGAAGTGACCCAGGGCCTGCCGACCGCGATCACCGTGCACGGCGACGTGCCCGAGTTCGCGCAGACGGTGGCCGAGGCGATGCATGGCCCGGCGTTCCGCGCCTACACCGGCGACGACATGGTCGGTGCCGAGCTGGGCGGCGCGATGAAGAACGTGCTGGCCGTGGCTACCGGTGTGGCCGACGGCATGCAGCTGGGCCTCAACGCCCGTGCCGGCCTGATCACCCGTGGCCTCAACGAGATGCTGCGCCTGGCCGCGGCGATCGGCGCCAAGCCGGAAACGCTGATGGGCCTGGCGGGCCTGGGCGATCTGGTGCTGACCTGCACCGGCGACCTGTCGCGCAACCGCCGCTTGGGCCTGGCCCTGGGCCGCGGCCAGACGCTGCAGGATGCCGTGCGCGAAATCGGCCAGGTGGTCGAGTCGGTGCAGACCGCCGACGAAGTGATGCGACAGGCACGCCGTCATGGCATCGACCTGCCGATCTCGGACCGCGTGCGTGCCGTGCTGCACGGCGAGCAGACGCCTGAGGAAGGCCTGCGCGCGCTGCTGGCACGGGAACAGAAACCGGAGTATCCGGACACGCTGTTCAAGTGAATCGAAAAACCCCGGCTACGTGCCGGGGTTTTTTTATGTGTGTGGCCCATCCACGCATGGCGTGGATCTACTCCGGAATCCGCTTCTGGTAGCAGCCAACCTTGGTTGGCGCCCGGTAGCGCCGGGCCATGCCCGGCGGAATCCATCACCGCGCCCGCGGCGGTGCGTTGCCGTTGTCCATGTCCGAGAAGATCAACCACGGCCCGTCGCCCACGCGCTTCAGCGTCAGCGTGAACTTGCCGGTGTCCCCCACGTTGTTGCCGTAGCGGTAGGCACCAATGATGTAGCCCGTGCTGCCCTCCACCGAGTACGCCAGCGCGCGCAGCCGCAACGGGCTGCCGCCCTGGCCGGCATACGCGGCTTCGATCGCGCTGCGCCCACGCACCGGTAGCTGGTTGCTCTGCAGCACAAAACCATCCTCGGTGAACAGTGCTGCCAGCGCCCTGGCATCGCCCGTGCGCCAGGCCTGCTCGTAGTCGCGCAGTACGCGGTCCAGCGTCGCGGGCAGGGCCGCATCAGGAAGAGGCTGTGCGGGCTTCGCGCCTTCAGCATCGTGGGCGATGGCCGGCGATGCCAGCAGCAGGGCACTGCAGAAAATCACGGCGAGTCGTGTGCGGTGCATGCGTCCGGCTCCAGGCGATGACGGGAACGTGCGAACGCATCCTAGCGCGCTGCTGGTTAGAATCACGCAGGCGCCCGCGCGGCGGCATGCACCGCAGATCAGACAAGGACAAGGAATGAAGATTCGGATCACAGGGATGGCACTGACGGTCGCACTGCTGGCCGCCTGCGGCCAGGCACCAGCGCCGGATGCAGCACCGACCGCACCGGCACCAACCACCGAAGCACCTGCGGCCACGGCAACGGTGGTCGAGCAGGCGCCGTCCATCGAAGACGGCGTGGACCCTTCGGTGTGGGACAACGAAGGCGAACCGGAAGACCCGGGTGCTGGCGGCGAACTCACCTGCGCGGACAATCCGCTGGCGACCCACTTCTTCACCCTGGTCGGCGGCAACACCGTGGACGACTGCGGCCGCAAGGACCCGAAGGTGCTGGCCGCGTTCAACGCCCTGATGAAGAACACAGCCGCGGCCGAATCTGCTGACAAGGAGATTCCGTCGCTGCGCGAACGCCTGTTGAGCGGGCCCAGCGGGCCCGGCGAGCTGGTGGTGCTGCAGGGCGAGCCATGGTGGTTCTACACCGCCTGCCAGGCCCACGACTGCCCCGGCACCGCATTGGCGATGCTGTACTCGCCCGATCAGTCGAAGATGGTCGGCCGCCTTACCGCGCGCTGCAGAATCTGGTGGCTGGGTGAACTCAGCGACGAGCAGCGCGCGCTGATCGAGCGCGAGCAGCCGGTGGACAAAGCGATGCTGAAGGAAGAAGGCGAGTCCTGCGAGTAATCGGTGGTGACGCCGGATGATGTACCGGCGGCCGCATCATGCCGGTGAAAGCTGCCTCACCATGTCGGCGATGATCACGTGGACCAGTGTTCTCAGGAAATGCACTTCGCCTTCCAGGGTTGGGCCGATGTCGAAACGGGTCGACCATTGCTGGTTTTCCTGCAGCACCAGCGCGTAAAGCGCCTGGGCTTCGCTCGTGATGCGGTCGATCTGATGGCGCAGCTGCCGGGTGGCAGCCGGCCTTCCCAGGCCCAGCGCTTCACCGGCAGAAACCAGATGCTCGAAACGAAGGTCGTGGAAGCGCGCGACACCGAGAATGGGCCACGACAGTTCCGAGCGTTCTGGCCAACGTGCGCCCTCGTCGGCATACGCGCGGGTCTCGTAACATGCGGTGGACAGCAGGTCGTAGTGGGGGGCCAGTTCGATGCCCCTGCTGTCGACCAGGAAGCTCAGGTTCTTCAGGTGCGCATCGTTGTTGCCGGTGAGTACATTGAAGATCAACCAGTCGAACAGGCGGACGCGCGTCTTGAGCTTGCTTCTGCATTGCTCGACGATGACCTTCAGGGTGTCGATGCTGCCGAGCGTGTACTTGAACTGCCGGTCGAGGTTGAGCAGCTGGCAGGCGTCGATGGCATGACGGCGATGGATGGCATCGGCGGTGATTTCGCGATCAAAGCGCTCGATGATGAAGACCGGCTCCGGTACGTAGCGGCGCTCGATCTTCGGCACCTGCAGCCCCAAGCGCTGTGCAAGGCGCATCACGAACCACTCGTTGGCCACGCTGTGGGGATAACTGCTGCTGGTGCTGTCAGGCTTGAGGATGTGGGTCGAGGGCTCGGCGCCCAGAGGTTGGTAGAGTTCTCCCCCTGTCTCGATGATTGCCAGCTTGTGCTGGGCACCTGCCAGTGACATGCGCTTGGCGGCACCCGCCGCAAGCGACGTGCGTGGCAGGCCTTGGATACGCGTGGAGAGTTCCGCATCGGGTAGTGGTTTTCTGCCGCCGGGTGGCAGGCGCTCGCCTGGAGGCAGCAGCGTCAACGAGCCTGCCGATTCCGCGCCATAGGCGGCCAGCAATGCGAACGCGTCCGCGCCATCCACCCTGGCATCGGTTGCCATCAGCGTGCGTTGCTGCTCTTCCGGCAGCAGATTGTCGAAGTACCACTGCACGGGGCGTTGGCTGGAGCCATCGAGGATGGCGGTGTCTTGCAGTGGCAACGCAGGCGCCAGTGGAAACCGATGTGCGCTGCCGAGCCACTCCGGCGTATAGGTGAAGCGCCACAGGTTTGCTGCTTCGGTCAGGCGGCCCACCGGCGCTTCGTCGATGCTGACCTGCAGTTCGCGTGGTGGAAGCGGATAGTGCAGTCCAGACAGGACGGTCGTTGTAATGACGTCCTTGAGATCGATACGGGGGGCGCTCATGGCACCTTCCCGTTGGCACGTTTGGCCAGCAGGGCCATCGCTTCGTCCGGCACGTCGATTTCGACATGCAGCCCCAGCTCGTCAAGCACGGTGAACAACTTGCCCCATTGCACCGTGGTACCGCCGCGTTCGACCTTGGCCAGGAAATTTTCGCTGACCCCGATGCCTTCGGCGGTTGCATCCTGGCGCAGTCCCTGATGCTTGCGGGCGGCTCTCACCAGTGGTCCCAAGGCCTCAGCCTTCTCAAGCCTGATCTTCAATGGGAACTCCCCCAGCAGAGCCTGACGCTCTGGATTCGACCCATCGTCTATACCATACAATCCTCACTGCAGTGAGGATTCTTCGCGCAAAGCCCAGGATTCCTTAGAATCCTTTCGGTCTTGAGGATTTCTTGGCAAAAGAGCTGGATGCAAGAAAATCCTCATTGAAATAAGGATTTATCTGCAAAGGCGTCCAGCGCCCAAAAAATCCTCATGAACTCAAGGATTCTTTGACGTCGTGGGAGCGCGATGCCTCATCCGGTCCATATGGGCAGCGCCACGAGGGTGGGACGTCCGCGATGAGTGGGGTCCAGGTGGGGCCTGCCAGGAGCGTGCCCGGGAACCTCTGCCTGCAGCGCAGGCTCGCATCGTCAACAGGCCGCAGGCAAAGCGTCTGTTACTTGCTCGCGCGCCGCGCGCCCTTCTCGTCTTCGTCCTTTGCATCGCCCCGGCTCTGCGCGAACTCCGGGAACGTTTTCGCGATCGAATCCTTGTCCGGAAGGATGTAGAACACGCCGCCCTTCTCGAACGTGGATTGCACGATCTGCTCGTAGAACGCAGGCGTGACGTTGATGCAGCCGTGCGTAACGCGGTTGTCGTCCGGCGAAGGTGATGCCAGCCGTTCGGCGCGCTTCTCTTTCGGAGTGCCTGGCGGCAGCGGGTGCATCGAAACGGCGGAATCGTAGTCCACCCACAGCACGCGACCGGCATCGTCGGAGGGGCCATAGCCACCAATGAAACGGCCCGCCGGGGTAGTGCGGTCATGGCCTGGAATCGCACTCAGCGCGAGCTTGGCAACGCCGGGTGCGGAGTGATCGCCGATGGCCGAACCGAACAGCGCCGGTGCGGCACCGCGCAGCTTGCCGTCTCCACCGAAGACCAGTACCTGCGCAGCCGCCTTGTCCATGATCGCGAACGGATAACCCTGGTTGTCCTTGCTGGCGACTACCCAGCCGGCCAGTTCGATCACCGTCTCGGACACGCTCTGGTCAGCGGGCAGTTCATCGACTGCGGCGACCGGGGGTGCAGGTGCGTCCTTGTCCCTGGCGTTGGCTACGCCGCTGCACGCAACGGCCAGTGCCATGGCCAGTGCGGCATGGAGGGCGCGGCGCGCAGGGGAGGAGGAGGTACGAATGGGACGGCTCCTTGCAGTGCAATCTTGGTGGAAGGATGCCAGTGGCCGGCGAAGGCCACTGGTTCCCGATACAGAGGTGGATCAGTTCAAACGGTGAGGGAGCGATCAGCCGCGCGGCTTGCGGCCCGCTGGTGCCCTTTCAAGCTGCTGCACGCGACCTTCGATCTGGTCCAGACGCTGGTTGGCCTGCTGCGCCGACTGGTTGGCGGACTCGGCACTCTGGGCGGCGCCCTGCACCTTTACATCGAGCTGATCGAGACGCGAGTTGATCGTTGCAAACTCATTCTTGTAAGAGGCGCAAGCGCCAAGGCTCACGGTGGCGATGAGCGCCACGCTGAGTGCACGGGCCATCTTCATGTGTTGCGAGGTCAGTTTCATTCCACTCCCTCCTTCGTCTGGGGAAGCTGGAATATAGCGGCGTTTGTTCCCGGCGCTACCAAGCGCTTTCAGCTGGAATTTGAGTACGTGGATGGGCTGTGAAGGCCTGTAAATCAACGAACCTTAACAAGCGGGATCAAGCGAGCTGATCTGCACCGGCGTATCGCCTTGTGCCTGTTCAATATCACCCATTCACCTGCATGAAGCCGGCATCACCGCATGTGCGTCTGTGTGCTTTCGCCTGCTCCGCACGCAGGCTGCCATCCACTTGCTTTCAGCAGCGCTGCAGCGTTTCCAGGCTGGACATCCAGCAGTTCGGCGATGGCGTTGGGCGTGTCGGGCCCGCGCGCAACATAGTCGTGGGCAATGCGGTAGCCGATCCAGTAGCCGAGATCTCCGCGGCGCGTATCGTCGCCGGGGCCGTTGTACAGCCACCTCGAAAGATCGGTACCCATGCTGTCCTGCAGGAACGCGCGCTCCAGCGCACACTCGCGACCCTGCGCCCAACGCTGCAGATGCGCGTTGGCCGGTTGCCCGGAGATCCGTTCGGCCACGTATTCGGCGCCGCCTTCCAGCAGCGTCTGATAGAGCAGGTTGGGCTGCTCGACATCAACGCGCGCGCCGGGCTGTTGCACGTGCACGTACTCATGGGCGATCAGGTGCACGAAGCGGTCGCTTGCATCGGCCTGCATCCAGTCGGCATTGCACAGCGCTTCCAGTCCGATGACCACACCTGCTTCGGTGGTAACGCCACCACTATTGCCGCGGCCCACCAGTACGGTGACCGGAGGAAAGCGCGCAGATGGCAACAGGGCGCCGAGCTGATCGACGGCAGCGGCGACGCGCGTGCGGATCGATGGCAATGCGGCCGCGCAGGTTCTCGCTTTCGCAAACAATGCCGGCTTGTCCTGGATGGCCCTGGCCAGCCGCTCCATCGAGCCGATACGGCTGTCGGTGAAGCTGCGCAGGGCATCCGTACCCGCATCCAGATAGCCGTGCTGCAGATCATCGGCGCTTGGGCGCCCATGGTTGGCGTCCAGCACCTTGAAGAAGCGCGTGACATCGTCTGTCTGTACGACGATGTGCCCGGCAGGACCGACACGCTCAGCCGCCTGTGCCTGCAGCAGCGCGATCGGCGAGGCGATCAGGATCAGTGCCCGCATCAAGCATCGAACGTGATGCGCGTAAGAAGCCGACAGCTAGACGGGCAACCAAAGGTTTGTCGCCATCCGCAACCATAGGTTGAGCAAATTTCCTGCATCCATTGGCGCAACTATGGTTGCCAAGCACTCATAGTCTCCCCGCTGACCGGCAGGAACCCAGTTCCATCAAGGGAAACGTATTCAAGTCCGATCTAGCGAAAACCTATGCTTGCTCCCATTCAGCTTCATCTCCTGCGCTGACGTTGATTCCAGTGCCGCGTTGGGTTGCTATCCAATGCGCCCATTCAGGGGGAACCGTTGCCCTGTCCGGCCGTTGGGGCTGCAGCCGTAGCGGTTGCGTCCTTGAAGCCCTTTGCATGGAGATCGGCACGAAGGCTCTTCAAAGCTGTTACAGGGACAGCCAACCACAGCAGATCCCTTGCCCGGGTCACAGCCACGTACCCGATTCGCCCGTCCTCGGTGGAACCTCCGCCTAGCAGTGCAGATACATGCGGTTTCGTTGCCATGTAGAGGACGGCATCCAGGCTTTCGCCCTTGACCTGATGCACGGTACTGATTCTGACCCGCAAGGGCTGATCGGCACCTAGGTCAGGCGGGCTCATTAGCGGTGAGCCGGGCAAACTCCTCTTCGAGAGCCGAGCACCGAGCGTGGACGATGTATGGTTGAGACCGTGGGCTGTGCTCAGATTGGTCATCAGGACCCTTACACGTTGCAACATTGCCGGCTGCCAATCGCTAATAGCGGGCAGCGCCGCGCTGGGCAGGCCCGAGACCGGATCTCGCGTAAAAGCCCAGATGACACGACGAAGTGCTCGTTCCTCTGGGTACCTGACAGGCTGAGTCAGGCGAGCAACGATGCCCTTGGGCGCGTTGTCGATCAAACCCATGATGGCAGTTGCCACGAGTCTGAATGCTGTTGAGTAGTCGGAGTGGATATCGCGCGCCATCGCTGCCTGGGCAAGGATCTTGGTCGTTCCCACGCCAGGCGCACCCCCATGCCCAGCCAGCTCGTTGGCCCACTTGCGTGCGCGGCAGAGCACGGCGGAGCGTGCTGGGTCCAACCCAGCGGAGACCAGTGTTGCCTGGAAGGCCGCCACGACCTTTTTCGTATCGGCAGTCGTGTACGGAACGAAGTAGGCCCCGTGGAGCGTAGGTGGCGCTGTCCTATCCGGATCGTCCGTGCGCGCCGAGATTGCGTTGGCGAGATCGAGTACGGCCGGTACGGACCGATAGTTCCTCGTCAGGGCGGCCGCAGAAACACCGGATTTGCTGTGGTAGCTGGACAGGAACGAGCCGGTCGCGCCCATGAACTCGTAGATGCCTTGATTGGGATCCCCAATAAGGGAAATCTGAGAGCCTGCTTGGCTGAGCCTCTCAATGATCACCTGGTGCAGGATGCCGATATCCTGGGCTTCATCAATGAGGATATGGGGATAGCGACGCGCAAGGACTCGGAGGATCTCGGGTTGTTCGCGGAGGGTAAGGTCGACCCAGTAGCGGGCCAGCTCATGGGTGTAAGCCCCCAGTTTTCCCAAGGCTGCGGCAACCTTTGGGCCATTGTTGATCCTCGCCAGCATGCCGGAGTTCTGATAGAAAAAGCCCGTTTCAGCCCCAGAAGGGCCTATGACAACGCGATGGATATGCCCTTGGGGCACTGGGTAGTTATCGGTTCTCGGCGATTCCACCCAGAAGCGATAGTCCTTTCCTAAAAGGAATGACTCGCTCCCTGATAGCAAGAACGGGGTCGTGGTACACCCCATCGTCCGATGGGCGTGGGGTCGCAGAATATTTGTCGTAATGAACCCGTCCAATGTGTCGATCTCGACACGCTGGTGGGACGGGATCTTGAGCGATCCCATTGCGAGTGCCTGGTACTCGCGCCTGAAGGTCTCCACGGCGATGTTCGAGAAGGACAGGAGCGCAACCCGGCCCCGGTGATCACCGAGGCATTGACGTATGTGGGCCAGCCTGCGTACAGCCGTGAAGGTCTTCCCACTTCCCGCGCAAGCGATGACCGACATCGGATGCAATGGTGCCGTGATGATCTCACGCTGTTCAGCTGAAGGAGTAGTATCCGTGCTCATTCGTCTTCAGCCTTCTTCGGGCCAAGCTGACAAGCGTGTTCGACTGCAGACTGGATGTACTCCGGAACAGTGAATTCTTCCTTTTTCGCCTTGGCGATCAGGTACGCCAAAGCTTGTGCAAAGCGCCCCTTCTGGACGTTTCCGTTCTTCCGCTCGAACATTCCGCTGAACAGTACGCGAGCCTTCTCTGCATCTCCCGTAGCGGCGTCTACCTTCTTCTCCAGGTTCGCAGAGATCTTCGGGTGTAGCTCCTTAAGCGCCGCAAGCATGATCTTGCGATTGCTGGCGTACAAGGCCAAGTCATACTCAAGCGTCTTTAGCCCATGGAAGATCTTGAGATATGAATCCTCGAACTTGAGCATACTCAAGGTATTGGCGGACACCTGCACCTTGTCGCCGATCGAAGGGTAGACAGGAGCCGCCTTCTTCTTTCCACTAGAGGTCCCATCTTCCGGCGCATGGTCGTCCGCTTCTGCGCTGCCATCGCCCTCTTCCTCTTCATCCTCTTCACTCGGACCTGTTGGGTCTGCATCCGTAAGCACGGAAACAGGAATCTTCAGCGCCTTCTCGCCGAACAGTGGAATGAATGAGTCGAAGTTGAGGCCTTCAACGCTGATGAGGCTTACCCCATGCTTACGTAGATCGCGACCGCACTTCTCGGCGAGCACACTGACAAGGACCAATTCCGCAGCGCCCTCGACCAGGATTGCGCGGCGTGCAAAGAAGAGCTCAGCCCGAGTGACGTCCAAATAGCGCTCAAGCTTCTCACGCTTTCCGACAGAAAACTTGATGTCTCGGGGAAAAAAAGTCTCCACCCTGATTCCGGTGTCGACAAGACAGGTGAGACTGTCGAGGTTGGCGATGCTGGCAAAGTTGGGTGAGTGGCTGGTAACGAACAGCTGGACAGGCTTCTCTTTGTCCACTGCCTTGATGGTCTCAAAGTATCCCAGGAGCACAGCCTGCAATTGGGGATGCAGATGTGCCTCGGGCTCCTCAATGATCAGGCCTCGATAGCTGGCTTGCGGGTTCTTGGTCAGCTCGCTGAGAACGACCGCCATGAAGATCAGATTGTTGAATCCGAGCCCGTTTTGCTCAAGCTCGAACAGATCAACGGTAAGGGAGAGACGCGAAGCCAGGCGTTGGAAATCGCTGACGCTAACCCCCAGCTCGAGCAGCTGGGACAGCTGTGGCCCCAACATCTCGGAATGGCGAGTGGTTATCGCCTTATGGGTGCTCACAATCGGCGCTTTCGTCTTGAGCTCATCATCCAGCAGCTTCAGTGCCTTATTGATCTCGATCTTGCCATCGTCATCAACGAGCAGCTGAAACAGTCGGGACAGCTGGCTTGTGCGGCCGGGTCTAAGAGCCTGAGAAGCATCGCGCAGGGGCTGTAGATAGACGCCACGAAGGTTCTCCATCATGTCCGTTGTCAAGCCGACATCATCATGGTCTCCGCACCAGCGCTTCGCTCTAAGTCGCCCCGTCTTATCCGCCTCGGAGAAGCTGATGGTGATATGCGCCTCCATCTGCCCGTCCTTGGCAGGTTTCAGGGCAGTCATGAAGTCAGCTTCATCATCGGGGCTCAACCCTCGGAAGATGTACTTGAACACGATGTTGCCGCTAGGCGATCCTGTCTTCGGCCGATGAATATCGTCCGAGTCCAACCGCGGGTACGGTTCATCGTGCCCGGCAAGGAGAGACCTCAACGCATCGACAATGGCGGTCTTGCCCGCGTTATTCGCACCAACCAGAACGTTCAGTCCACTTTGGAAGTGCAGTACTGCGTTGTTGATCTTGCGGAAGTTCGAGATAGACAGCTCTGCCAAGTACACCCTGATGTCTCCTTGTGCTCATGGCGGCGTAGCCGCCTCCTGTCCCTAGCTGCAGCACGACGATGGCCGGCTGACAGCCCCTATCTACCTGGGCAGATTCTAATCAAATCAGGGGAATTGGACGTTCCGGCAACCCTCGTACGCGCATCGCCTTTTGGTTCCCCGGCCCCTCAGGCAAGTAAGGGGCGACGTCGGATCCGTCCCCCAAGCGAAGGCAGGGGGGTACCTCTGGTAGCAGTGCCTTTCAGCGCACCGACGCGCGATGAAGTGGCAGGCCCTATTCGGTCAATGCAGTGATGGCGCTTGTACATGGTGGCGGAGTTTGATTGGCGACGGCCCTCATGAAGGACAACAGTTTGTTATTGCAATTCGTAACACTGATGTCCCCGGATCGCCAATTCTTTCGGGAACGGCCTGGCGTAGCCTTCTCTTCCAGCGGTGCTGCCCATCGGCTGCCCTGAGTCAATCAACTTCTCATATCTGGAAACTGGGCTGTGGCCACCAATCGAATTTGCAGTGTTCTCGGAATTTCAAAGCCTGTCATTCAGGCCACGCTCTCATGACTGACGGATGCGCGCCTGATGGCCGCCGACGGCCTGCAGGGCTGGCCCCAGCGCAAGCGTCGCGGGCGGTGCGCAACTCCGGCCATGACAGCGCCGGGCGTGGTCAAACTGCTTGAACGCGATTTTCTCGCGCTGGAGCCGGAAACCGAGTGGGTGACAGATATTACCGAGATCAAGACCCGACAGGGCAAGCTGCATCTGTACGACCAGCGCATCGTGGGCTGGTCAATACACGATCGACAGGATCGCCAGATGGTGACCCGGGCTGTGCAGATGGCGGTGTGGCAGCGTCAAGGAAGCGATGAGGTAATCCTGCATTCGGGTTGAGGCAGCCAGTTCCGCAGCCCGACTACCAAGGGCATCTAGCGGCTAACGGGCTGATCTGCTCGATGAGCGCTGTGGGTCATTGTGGCGACAACGCGGCCTGCGAAGCCCTCTTTGGGCCACTCAAGCGTGAGCGGATCTATCGAACGAACTGCGCCACAAAGTATGCAGCACGAGCGGATGCGTTTGACTACATAGAGCGACGCCATAACCCAAGGATGCGACGAAGGGTCGCCAGGCAGGACCAGAAGGTTGCAGCTCTTTTAGAACCGTCCGTGATATCGGGGTAGAACCCCGCGGTTGAACAACCCGCTCGGCTGCGCAGGGAAGTGATGTCTTCTTCTGGCCTTCTTCAGCGGCACGGGAAGGGATCACCGGAAGCTCGGAAGGCCGGAGAGCGCATGGCCTTTGTAATAACAACTGCGGTCCGGGCGCACTCTCTAGCGATCTCTGCCGAAATGGCGAATCTCTTCAGAACTTCACTTGCTACGCCCCGCTCGCGCATGCCGCTCTTAAGCAGGGTCATGGACAGGGCCATAATTCTGCTCGCCATGTTCCGACCCGCAAGAAGGTCCTGGCCAGGTTGCCTCTGAAGATCTAGGTAGACGCTGAATGACGGCGCACGGTGGATAGAACTTTTTCGTTTAGAAACCAACAATAAGCTAAGGAACTGCTGGCTAGGGAACACACGCGTATTGGCCTTGCAGAGCGCGTGGAGCACGACTTCGAATTTCCTCGCCTGAGCCCCCCAGTCCTCTAGATCAAAGGCGATCTCACCGTCCACCTCATGGCTTGGAAACAATGAAGTCGATGAGGCCGGAACTGGTTCGGTCAAAATTCCGATAATGTCAACAGATTTGATGGCGGATAGGTTGAGTAGCGTTCTGAAAGTGGTAGTAGTTCGTCTGAAGCGAATTGCATCCCTCCAGAACCTGTTATGAACGATCTTCAGCCTATCCAATGTCCCATCTTGAAGGAGCCCATCAAAGAAACGTTGATAGTTCTCCGCAGGAATAACCACATCAGGGTTGGTTGCGGTCCAGCGTACGACGTCCTCGATCGAGGCGTTGGCCCAGGACTGAAGTGCGCTCGGCCTCTCGTGCGTGGTTGCGCGCGCTAGGCTGCAACCGCAATAGGCGCACGAGGCCGCGTTGCCCCTTCGCAACTGTTGACTGTTGCCGCATTCTTGGCAGCGATCAATGATTCTGACTGAGTGCAAGGAGCAATGCGAGTAGTGAAGGAAGTTCCAGATGAGCCTCTCACTTAGACCGTTACTCTCGCCAGCCTCCAGCAGGCACTCAGGACACCAGCGGCGATTGATGCCAGCAAGGCCGCCATCCCGCATCTGCAGGACATTAATGAAAGGCGAGAGCGTGCAGCCGACCAGGCGTTGGTTAGTCAGCTGCTCTAGCGCGCGCGCGCGGTTAAGGCTCACCTGCCCTGGTCCCACGAAGCTATTTCGCTCACTCAGTCCATTTCTTGGCTGACCCGCAACTTTGTCAAGCACTCCTGCGAGGTGTGTCTTTGTAAACCCGGTCGTTTCGCACATCCTCTGGAAGTACCCTCCAAGTGACTCAGTCTGGGCGGTGGCTCCGTCGATCGGTGCAATTGGCGGCAGTGCTGTCCACCGATACCGCATGTGTGCCGTAGTCATTTTCGCTCTACTCCCCCGTACCCATGCGCTTCAGGAAGTCAGCAATTCTCTTCTCACCATTCAAGGGCCTCTGATCCGCAAGCTTGTTGAAGGCCAGCACGCTGCTCCACACGGTTCCAAGCTCCTTCTCGCTTGAGGAGCTGGCGTGCAAGTGCGCTTCAGTGATGCTGTTCGCTCCCTCATTCTTTCGGCGGAGCTCAGCCCTATGGACGACGTCGATAGTGGGGCCGAACACGCCAGCACCATTGGCGTACATCAAATCAGTATTCTTAACGAGGAGCTTGGGATCGGACAGGTTGAAGCTCTGCCCGATACCCTTCAGCACTGCAACGAAATCCCGCTCGTCTTGGGAATTCTTCAGGTTATACGGCCGGATGTAGACGAACCGGGATCGATTCCAGACGTCGGGGTGTCCCGCCCACAAACTCTCCGCAGTGTGGGTAGCCAGCATCACTATGACGCAGCCGATTTCTTCAATCAGTCGCACAAGGTTCGACATGTACCCATAGCTGGTTTGATGAAGATGCACCATCGTCAAGGTTGCCGCTTCTTCCAGGAAGATGTACTTAAGTTGACGTTGTTTCGCCACAGATTCGAAGCTGTGCTGCAATCTCGGCTGCGACTGCGTTGCCCTCACTCTCTTCCACAGCTGATTGTTTACCTCTGCCTCCGCCTGGACATGGTGCGCATCAGTACTGACCGATCGGTCCTTGTTCTCCAGCCAGCCGAAGTCTGGTTCCACCACGGCGTGATGGAGGCGCAGCGTGAGATCCTTGGAATTGAACTTTCCCCGATCATTGGCCATTGCACGCACCGATATCAAAGGAAGCGTGCCAGCTGGCCAGAGGCTCTGCTTCCCGGCAAGGACGGGAAGAATAGCTTGTCTGATCTCACTCTTGCCCGAGCCAGAAGGAGCCAATGCCCAGACGAACGTACCTGGGCGCGCACCTTGGATGGCATTCAAGAGTTCGGAGTAAGCCGTCCTCATGCGGCTATGATTCACAAAAGGAATTCCAGAGTTGCTGTCCACTATCGGTTCCTGTGAATTTGAATGACTGGCGCGGGCTTGCCCCCAATTGCACAAGCTACGGCGACTCAATATCGTCAAAGTCATCCATCGCTCGCTTCTTGATTCCGCGCAGAGCGATCTCGTCAAGAGCGTCATTTGATTGAGAAGGGAGGCTACTGGAGTCCGCCTCCCCCGGCTTGGGTTGAGCCGCGGTGTTGGGCTTCGCGTTCGCGGCTGCCGTACGCATCGCCTGAGCGTGCCTCGCGCTCTGCTTTGCTTCGCGGAGCGATGGCGCGTAGAGCTGGTCATACATACCTCTGAATGACCGCTCAATCAGGGTGGAATTAGCTAGAGGCCCGATCAAGTTGCAGAACGCCTTGAACAGTCCACGATTCGTCCTAACCCAGATGAAGCTCGGGTCCTCCGGGTCTGTTCGAAGCTGCTCAACATCGAATGACGCGTCGAGCTCCCTCAGTTCATTGGAGTGAAAGTACCGACCATTCACCTCGAACCCTCGTCCGGGTATATACTTGTTATTGCTGTGCGGGATCGCGGTTCTGAAGAGGAATTCTTCGTCAACCAATGCGTGCAGGCCGGCACTAGGAAAGAGAAGATCTGCGTGGGCTGCCCGTTCGGCCGGACTTGCGAAGCCTTGTACAGGGACGCTCGGGAAGTGCTCATAAAGCGTTTCCCTGGCAACCGTATGAACGGTTTCAAAGCGGTGCTTGGCAGTTTTGTAGCTCTTGAACTTCCCATCCACGCCTCGGCCCGCCTTGTCGGGATCGGTGCTACCGACAAGCTCATGGCTGACCTGGGAATTGAACCTTCCAAAGTAGCGTTCTACGTCCGAGTTGAACCTCGAACCTGCCGTTGGGCAGATATGGATTGAGAACTGATATCGCAAAGCCAGAGCAATGAGAAAGTGTGACTGATTCTCCGTTCCTCGATCGACAAAGATGCTGTTGAACAGTCGTCCATGTCTGCGGACGTAGTCACGTATCAGGATGGCCAAACCATCGCGCCGTGCTGGCCCGAAGACAATGGAATGCGCCATCGGCAGATCAGTCGCCTCATCTGTCCCTAGATAAATCAGAGGGGACTCTGCGCTTGCTTCCATTCCATCGTCGCTCACCACCCTCACGTCGACTTTGGTACTGTCCACGTGCAGGACTGCATGTTTAGCTAAGGCTGTACCCGACCGGTCGCGCGCGTCCGAGCGCGGCCGTTGCTTTTGGTAGCCACGCATTCCCTGCGTTGCAAGGACCTTACGCAGCTCCAGGCGCGGATCAGCGAGCCTGCGTTCGAAGGCCTGGCGGCTCTGTGGCGACTCGCCGTCAGATTCACAGGCCTCCTTGAGCGCAGCGTATGCGTCCTTCTTCTGTGAATACTTGCCTGCGGCGTATGCGCGAATTGCCTCAGCCGTCCGCTTCTCCTGAACGGGGGTAAGCCGGCTCATTCGGTTTCCGCTTGCATGAAACCTGGTAAGGCACTGCTCGAGTTCGTTGTCACCTCTGCTTCGCGCCTCGATCACCTTCCGCGCTATCTCACGCAGGTGTTTGGGGACGGCTGTACCCTTCGCATGCGCGGATTGAATCAATGCGAGCCGCTTTTCGGCGTTGGTGGCGTCGACTAGCGTCGCCGTTGCGAACGCAGAGTTCAGTTGATTGCGAGAGTGCCTGGCAACCTCAAAGAAGTTGCTTCCTATCTCAATAGCCTGAGCCTGACTCAAGGTCAAAAAGAAGTTGCTCGTGTCCGTGAGCGGAACATGCTCAACTGGACCGAAGGCCCAGCGGGTTCCAAGCAGAAGCGCCGCTTGGCTCACGTTGAATCCCTCGATAGTCTCGATCATCCAATCGAGGCTCTTGGGGCCGTCGGCGAGATGCGCATGGATGCGTCTGCCCAAGGCTTGAGCCTCGTTGGCGGGTACCATACGCACCTCGTTATAGATGACCTGCAGGTTCCGGAGTGGCGTGTCGACGCGGGAGGGACTGAGCCACAGGACGTGCTCCATGCCGCGCTGCCTTGCCCAAGGGCCATAGGCAAGGTTCTGAAGATTTCCATCGACGTCGACCCATTCACCGGACTTTGCCGCAAGCAAGCTGTCACGAGCGGAGCCGGCCTTGCATTCGACCAGCTCAATGCGACGGGTGCGGACGACCAGAAAATCCAAGGTGCCGCTCCTTACATGATTGCCAAGTCTCACTCCCTTACAGGCAACCTGCGGGAAGTAGCCAAGCACATCCGGATCCAGCTCCAGAGTCAGCGCGAACATATGTTCAACGGTATGACTCTCCAGCGTGATGAGCTGGCCACACTTGACTGAGTTGAAGTGGGTCACAACGTTGTTCAGCGCGCCTTTTCCTGGCTTCCGCGCTGGACTCGAGCTAGCCATCTCAAGGATGTGCTGTCGCTGTTCGACAGTTAGGCCCTCATGCTCCCGCAGACGCTGGGCCAGTTCTTCTTGATTCATGGAACCCTGCCTATCTACTGGGAGGCGGGCAGCCGCCTCCCTCCCGGAATGCCTAGGGGTTGATTCTTATCGGGGTAAGGGGGTAGATTCGGCATAGCGGTTCTCATCGCTGCGCCTTAAACAGACCCCGGCCTGCCAGCCGGGGTTTGTCTTTTCTGCCCCAGAGAGTCTTCTTAGCTCATCTGGAGGACCTCCATGGGCAGATTGGGATCATTGAGCGGTCCGCCGACTGGTT
Organism: Stenotrophomonas sp. FR024; assembly: GCF_047500745.2. Lineage (NCBI taxonomy): Bacteria > Pseudomonadati > Pseudomonadota > Gammaproteobacteria > Lysobacterales > Lysobacteraceae > Stenotrophomonas > Stenotrophomonas sp. FR024. The sequence goes on along the minus strand of NZ_JAXAXM020000006.1, from coordinate 55,806 downwards.
ACGGGATCTGCGCCGCGTGATGCATTGAACAACCATTGGGCGAGATCCCTGGATCGGATCATGCGCCCCTTCCTGCCGGGAATGGTCGAGGTTGCTATTCCCAGGCGGTTGTCATACGCCGCGCGCCTGGCCGCGCTGATGCTGTTGTAGCCAAGCAGCATCCACACTTCTGAGAGCCGGACATAGAGCCCGTACTCCTCCGCCACCTGCTCGGCGAGCTGGTCAGGAGTCGTTGCGCGAAGTGCTAGCGTTTGTATCGACAAGGGCACCATGTAGGCGAGCATCACTCACTCTCTTTCATATTGCAAACAGCGAGCACATCTTCTTGCTTGTGGGGCGCAGATTATCTGATCACGTATCAGATCATCTGATATGCATGCTGCTACAGCGGCTGGCATGTCAGATGATTTAGTACGCAATACAGTTTGTGGATTGCGCTAGCATGGGCATGCTGCCGACTGTTGAAAGAGATGTCGGCGCACCTGTAGGCGTGGGGTTGTGCTGCGCCACGATGTGCCTCTAAGGGAGGTTGATTGGAAGATGAGTACATGATGACCATCCCTACAGATGAGCTCAGTCGCGAAGAGCTTTCAGGCTCAGCATTGAGAGCGTTCTTCAACCTCGCTGCGCGATGGCAACTGTCCGGACCTCAGCAGAGAGCTTTGCTTGGAAGCCCACCCGATGCTTTTTATGAGGCATGGGCGCGAGGGGCCTACGAGCATATCGATGCCGAGGTCCTGGTGCGGATTAGCTATCTACTCGGCATTTACAAAGCTCTTCATATCCTTCTGCCTGACCCCATTCAGGCGGATGGCTGGATAAGGCGACCTAACATGGCGCCCATGTTTGCTGGTAACACCGTGCTGGATTTTATTTGTCGCGGAGGCTTGCGCGAACTTCGGGATGTGCGATCTTACTTGGATGGGCAGCACGTCAGCACCTAGGCAAGGGGTGCCATTTACCATGGACGCTGGAATACGGTCGTACTGCTGACTGTTGTTCATGCGCACCTGAAGCGGTCTGACTTTCGTGCAGGTCTGGCTAAAGATCAGAGGGATGTATGAGACCAACCATTCTTGCAATGGACCTAGAAGGAACGCTGATCTCAAATGCGGTCAGCCAGATCCCACGCCCTGGCCTGTTCGCGTTCCTGGAAGCGATGCGGATCAAGTTCAGTCAGCTAGTACTCTTTACGACTGTTCCGGAGTCAAGAGTGCGAGAAATCTGTAGGCTTCTCGTAGCGGAGGGTGTGGCCCCGAGCTGGTTTGGGAAGCTTCACTACGTTTCATGGTACGGACCAACTAAGGACCTGCGATTTGTTACATCTCACGCCGGGGAGGCCCTTCTGCTAGACGATCATGCGCCTTACGTACACCCCGGTCAGGAATGCTGGTGGGTAGAGGTCCCGTTGTTTGGCTCACCCTACGCCAACGATGACACGGGGTTGGATCTGGCGCGGTTAAGAATCGATGAGCGACTAGCTCAGCTCTCGCTTGGGGGAGGGCATTGAAGCAGCTCGGGAAGACTTCAAAGTTGAAAGGTTTCGCTTGGGGTGCAGTCAATTCGAATGCTATGACAGTGTCGCGCTCTCCCCCAATGACATACAGAACTTCCTTCTTGCGCCGCGCATGTGCCCGATGCAGCCGACACTAAACCGGCCTTGAAACGGCGCTAACAATGCGCGATGTGGAGGCTTAGGCAAAGGCATAGCGCTTCGCTGCGAAAGGGAGCGCTTGCAGCGGACATCGGCTTTTCGTCAAGCGGGGATAAGGTGGCTCGGTCGTCGACAAGGTCTCAACCATGTCTCAACCCAGTCGTTTGCAGGACTTTATGCCCGCTACAACGCCCGGACAGATAAGCGGGAGATTGATATGCAGCAGAACAGTGCGATGGAGGGGGTTGCCGCGCGGTGGCCAGAGCGGATCTGGGTGGTACGGCATGGCCAAAGCGCCGGAAACGTTGCGCGAGACCACGCTGAGGCAAATAACATCACCTTAATCGAGTTGGAACACCGCGACGCGGACGTGCCTCTCTCCTCGCTGGGGGAGCGCCAGTCGCAAGCACTGGGTGCTTGGGTACTGGGACTTGCCGAGCACCAACGCCCGCAAATCGTGCTGACTTCTCCATACATGCGTGCAAGGCAGACCGCCCAAGCCGTGGCCGACGCGGTTGGCCCTGGCCACCGTCTAATCATTGATGAGCGCCTGCGTGAGAAGGAGTTCGGCGTTCTGGACCGCTACACCTCCAGTGGCATCGTCGCTACCTTCCCGGAACTGGCCGCGCAGAGACGGCTGGTCGGAAAGTTCTACTTTCGCCCACCGGGCGGAGAAAGCTGGTGTGATGTCATCTTGCGGCTACGCGGCGTTGTCGGGGATCTCCAACGGAACCACGCCGGTGCACGCGTGATGATCGTCGCGCATCAAGTGATTGTGAATTGCATGCGATACCTTCTAGAAGGCATGGACGAGGATGCCATCCTCGACCTTGACCGCGAAGGCGATGTGCCCAACTGCGGGGTCACCGAGTACTACGCTGCTGAAGGTGGGCAGCTTGCCTTGGTGCATGCCAACTTCATTTCGCCTGAACTGGCCGAGGCCCCAACCACCGCTTCGTCGGATCAGCCCGCTGGAGCCAAGTAAGGTACAGCGTCGGGACCCGACCACCTAACCGCCATCTCTCTGCAGACATGCTCGCTACTCGTGCAGAACGTCCGGTTCTGGCCAGAAGCGGGCACTGAGGCAGGTTTCGGCCCGAGCGATGCTAGCCTCCAGTTTCGACTCCAGGGAGACCTCCGCTGAAGGGCTCGCTCCCGCCCTGTTCGTGGTGGGGGTATGCATGTGCTTGATACCCGGACGCAGCGGACATAAGATCGAGCGGTATCAGGGGATAGCCTGCCACAAGGTGCGCTGTGAATAATTCATTTGACCGGACTCTAGGGTCCGGCTACTAGGTAGTCAGGGTCTATGGCAGTAACTAATCCTCTGACAGAATAAGAGCTGGTCGCGCATAGGCGAGGCAAGTGGTCTGTAGCCGGAGTGCCGCATCGCGGCTGGACTTGCGTAGATATTGAGGATCTTGGAGAGCCGCAGATCGATTGCGAGATGTGCGAGTCGCAAACCATCCGCTACGTCCATCACATGGAGCACCCAGATTACCCGAACGTTCTCGAGGTTGGGTGTGTATGTGCCGGCCACATGGAAGGCGACCTGGCGGCCTCGCGAGCCCGTGAAGCCTCTATGAAAAGCAGCGCAGCAAAGCGCAAGCGTTGGACTGCGCGTGCGTGGAAAGTTTCGGCAAATGGGAATCCGCATATCACTTCGGATGGATTCCGCATTACCGTTTACCCGCGCGGCGGAGAATGGGCCTGTACCTTGGCTGCGCTAGACGACTCAACTGTCCTGCACGCTCGCCGCAACTACAAGTCTCAAGCGGAGGCGAAACTCGCTGCCTTCGACCACATCACTCGTCTTCAATCCAAAGCTGGCGCATAGCAGTTCATTCAAGTTGAATCGCCACAAGGTTTTGTGGACTGTGATTGCTAGCATACGCGTAGGTTCCGGCCGAAAGCAGACGAGCTGGCGCCGACGACGCGATCAGGAATGCTAGGGCCCCTATTCGACCCGAAGCGAACACTGCCATGGATGCGAGGTGGCTACAGACAGGCGATCCACCCAAAGGGTGCGGTCCGGGTTGAGCATGATTTCCACGACGTCGGGGTCTTCGAGCGCGGTGGCGATCAGCGGCCCCATTGCCGTGCGCAGCATCTGGATGCGCCGGTCGAGCGACGTGGCGCTCATGGATTGGGGAACGGCGCTCATGACGCACGCTCCCGTGCTTGAGCGGCTGCCGCTGCGTCCTCCATCCGCATCGGGTCGGGGTGCAGTTCCTCCACCACGTCACGCACCAGGCTGCGCCCGCGCATCAGGTGGCGGCCAAGCTGCTCGGTGAACTGCTCGAATCGCGCCTTGCCCTGCGCGCGGGCCGCGTCTTGGTGCGCTTCGGGAACCGGCGTGCTGACGGTGAGGTAGTAGCGGATGAACAGCGCCAGCGTTTCGATGGCGACGTTCTGATCGCGCTCCATGCGCTCGGCTTGGCGCGACAGCCGATCCAATCGCTTGGCGATGGCTGCCTCGCGCTGGTCGGCCGCGTCCGGCGACAGCCAGGACGCCAAGGCGGCGGCGACGATGCTGGATTTGGACACGCCTTATCTGCTGCGGGTGGTCGTCAAGAACATGGCTCACTACTCTCGCTTCGTGCTCGACACGCTGCTCAAGCACCCCAGCGTGCAGGACTGCAAGACAAGCTTCGTGCTGGATCGGGTAAAGAGCACCACGGCCTTGCCCCTATGAGCATTCGGCCGATTGGTGTAGCGGGGATGCAAATAGCGCTTGACCTTCCAACCTTGGCAAGGACCAGACTTCAAACACCCAAACCCGAAAGGAGTTTTCCATGCAATTCCATCTCGAAGACATGACCTGCGGCGGCTGCGCCCGCACCGTTACGAAAACGATCCAAACGATCGACCCCAACGCTAAGATCGTCACGGACCCGCCGACCCGCCGTGTCGAGGTCCAGACCTCGGCCTCGCAAGAGCAGATCGCCGCGGCCCTGAGCGAAGCTGGCTTCCCGCCGCGCGCGTAGTAACACCGCGTCGTGGCCGGCCTGCACACAGGACAACCGATGCGAGCACGTGCGCTGTGCCGTACCTGGCGCGGCGCTCAGTGCATCCCAAGGTAGGCGACCTTGGCCCACATCCACAGGGCCATCGCCACCATCATCAGGTTCTCGGTCAGGGACACGAAGCCCAGCGGCACGTTGCTGTCCCCGCCCACACAGGCGCACTTGAGTTCCCGGCGATCGACATAGACCGCCTTGAAAACCGACACGGCCCCGACGGTCCCGATGAACAGCGCCAACGGAATCGACACCCACATCCCCACGCCCGCGACCATCAGGACGCCTGCGATGGCCTCCGCGAACGGGTAGAAATAGGCATACCGAACCCAGCGCTTGGCCAGCAGGTCGTAGTTGAGGAACATCGTCGCGAAGCCGTCCACGTCCTTGAGCTTCTGCAGCGCCAGGAGACACATGGCAAAGGCCACGAACCACTCTGCCGCCTGAATGCTCCAGAGCTGGCCGAAGGCCGCCCAGCTCGCCGCCAGCGCCATCGCGGCCGCCATGGCGAACAGCGCGATCACAGGGATGTAGGTCACGGCGTTCTTGTCCTTCACGGACATGCCGAAGAATTTGCGCAGGTCGTCGTAGCCGCCCACGCGCCGCCCGTTTATGAAGACCTGGGGCGTGGTCTCGACGCCATGCTCCTTCTTGAACGCATCCGTCTGCTCGCGGCTCGCCAAGTGTTTGTCCTCGACCTCGTAGCCCTTGCGGTTGAGCAGATCGAGCGACTTCAGCCCGTAGGGGCAGGTATGGCCGGGCATGACCATCCGGTAGAGCGTGGCTTGTTTGGGCGCAGACATGCTGGACTTCTCCTGTGGGACTTTTCATGGGCCGGCCGCAGCGCCGACTATCACGGATTGAAGGACTTTGACGACATTTCCAGCCTAACCGGCGGTGGTGCAAGGGGGTGTAGACATCTGGCTCGCGGGTCGGTCGTCAGGCTGCAACGCCGTCAGTCCTCCGTCTGCCAGAGCAACCCCGCCGCAGGCCGGCGCGCCCGCGGCGGCACGCTGGGTCCTAGTGGTTCTCCTTGGCATGGTTGATCGTGTATTTCGGGATCTCGACGGTCAGGTCCTCGTTCGCCACGATGGCCTGGCAGCTCAGGCGCGATTGCGCCTCTAGCCCCCAGGCCCGGTCAAGCAGGTCGTCCTCGCACTCCTCGACCTCGTTGAGGGAATCGAACCCCTTGCGCACGATGCAGTGGCAGGTCGTGCAGGCGCAGCTCATGTCGCAGGCATGTTCGATCTCGATGCCGTTGTCTAGCAGCGCCTCGCAGATCGAGGTGCCGACCGGCACGTTCAGCTCGGCGCCCTCGGGCGCCAGTTCAGGATGGGGCAAGACGGTGATCTTGGGCATGTCTCTCCCGGCTGCTCAGTGCGCACGCGGCTTCGTTGCCGCTGCGTTGCCACTTGTACGCCGTGGCACGGCGCCGGTGCGCGCTTCGGGCTCGTCGTCGCTGGTATCGAGTTGCTCCAGCGTGTGCAGGATCGGGCAGTCGGGCCGTTCGTCGCCGGCGCAGCACCGGATCAGCGCCTTGAGCGTCTCGGCCATCTCCAACATGCTCGCGATGCGCCGGTCCAGCTCGGAGATGTGCTGCTGCGCCAGGCGCTTGACGTCGGCACTCTGGCGCGACTTGTCGTTCCACAGTCCCAGCAGGTCCGTGATCTCGGCCACCGAGAAGCCGAGGTCGCGCGCACGCCGGATGAAGTGCAGCCGGTGTACGTCGTCCTGGCTATAGGCGCGGTAGCCCGAATCGTTCCGGTCGGCCGGGGGAATCAAGCCGATCTGCTCGTAGTAGCGGATCATCTTGGCCGAGACCTTCGAGGCCTTGGATGCTTCACCGATGTTCATGGTGTTCCTCCTTTCTCAATGAGCGGTATCCGCCGCCAGCGGCGGCTGGAAGCGGCGCAGGCGCAGCGCGTTGCCGAGCACGAACACGCTGGACAGCGCCATCGCTCCGGCCGCGAAAATTGGGGACAGCAGCACACCGTATGCGGGGTATAGGACGCCAGCAGCTACCGGGATCAGGGCCGTGTTGTAGCCAAACGCCCAGAACAGGTTCTGGCGGATGTTGCCGATGGTGGCCTTGGACAGCGCGATGGCGTTGGGCACACCCTGCAGGTTGCCGGACATCAGCACCACGTCGGCCGACTCCACCGCCACGTCGGTGCCGGTGCCGATCGCCAGGCCCACGTCGGCCTCGGCCAGCGCCGGCGCATCGTTAATGCCGTCACCCACGTAGCCGATCTGGCCGTGGGTGGCCTTTAAGCGGCGCACGGCTTCGACCTTGCCCTCGGGCAGCACTTCGGCCACCACCTCGTCGATGCCCAGTTGCTTGGCGATGGCCTGCGCGGTACGCGCGTTGTCGCCGGTGATCATCGCCACCTTCAGGCCGAGCTGGTGCAGCGCGGCAATGGCCGCGGGCGTGCTGGATTTGATCGGATCGGCCACCGCGATGATGGCGGCCAGTCGGCCGTCGATCGCGGCGTACAGCGGCGACTTGCCCTCATTGCCCAGGCGCTCGGCCGTGCGAGCGAAGCCGCTCACGTCCAACCCCAGCTCACGCATGAAGCGATCGGCACCGACCTCGACACGCGCGCCGTCCACGGTGGCACGCACACCCATGCCCGTGACCGAATCGAAGTCGGTCATCGTCGGCAGCGCGATGCCACCTTCCACGGCCGACTCGACGATGGCGCGTGCGATCGGATGCTCCGAGCGCGATTCGACAGAGGCGACCTTCGCCAGCACCTGGTTGCGGTCAAAGCCGTCGGCAATCTCCAGGTCGGTCAGGACCGGGCGGCCCTCGGTCAGCGTGCCGGTCTTGTCCACGGCCACCACCTTGGCGTCCTTGAGCAGTTGCAGGGCTTCACCCTTGCGGAACAGTACGCCCATCTCGGCGCCGCGGCCCGTGCCGACCATGATGGAGGTCGGCGTCGCCAGACCCATGGCGCACGGGCAGGCAATGATCAGCACCGCCACGGCATTGACCAGCGCGAAGGACAGCGCGGGCGACGGGCCGAACACCAGCCAGACCAAGAAGGTCAGCACGGCGGCCAGCATGACGGCGGGCACGAACCACAGTGTCACCTTGTCCACCACGGCCTGGATCGGCAGCTTGGAACCTTGCGCCTGCTCGACCATGCGGATGATCTGCGCCAGCATGGTCTGACCGCCCACGGCGGTGGCACGCAGCGTCAGCGCACCCTTCTGGTTGACGGTGCCGCCGACCACGGTGCTGCCTTCCGCCTTTTCCACGGGAATCGGCTCGCCGGTGATCATCGACTCGTCCACGAAGCTGCGGCCCTCGGTCACTTCACCATCGACCGGCACGCGCTCGCCGGGGCGCACTTCCACGATGTCGCCCTGCGCCACGTCGTTGATCGGGATGTCCACGATGCGGCCGTCGCGCAGCACGTGCGCCTCCTTGGCCTGCAGGCCGACCAGGCGCTTGATGGCCTCGGAGGTGCGGCCCTTGGCCCGTGCCTCAAGAAAGCGGCCCAGCAGGATCAGCGCCACGATGACGGCGGCCGCCTCGTAGTACACGTTCACCGTGCCGGCCGGCAGCAGACTGGGCGCGAATGTGGCGACCATCGAATAGCCGAAGGCCGCGGCCGTGCCGACCGCGACCAGCGAGTTCATGTCGGGACCCAGGCGGAACAGCGCCGGGAAGCCCTTCTCGTAGAAGCGCCAGCCCGGAATGGCGAGCACCAGCAGGGTCAGCACGAACTGCAGATACCAACTCTGCTGGATGCCGATGGTGGAAGCCACCCACTCATGCATGCCGGGAATCATGTGCGAGCCCATTTCGAGCACGAACACAGGCAGCGCCAGCACGGCGGCCAGGGTCAGGTCGCGCTTGAGTTCGGCGCGCTCGGCGTCCTTCTTCTCGGCGGCTTCCTCGTCGGCCTGCGCGCCGGTATCCACCGGGTTGGCCTCGTAGCCGACCTTCTCGATGGCAGCGATCAGGTCCGCCACGGCGGCCACGCCGCGCACGGTGGCACGCTCGGTCGCGAGGTTGACCGTGGCCTCGGTGACGCCGGGCACGGCCTTGAGTGCCTTCTCGACGCGGCCCACGCAGGAGGCGCAGGTCATGCCCTCGACCGCCAGTTCGACGGTGCCAGCCGGCACGTCGTAGCCGACCTTCTCGACCGCCTGGATCAACGCGATGCGATCGACAGGACCGGCCAGGCGGATGTCCGCCCGCTCGTTGGCGAGATTGACGGAAACGCTGTCCACGCCCGGCACCTTGGCCAGGGCGGCCTCGACTCGGCCGACGCAGCTCGCGCAGGTCATGCCCTCGATGGGTAGGCTGATCGCTGCTGCGGTGGCACGAGCATCACTCGTTATTGGCATGCTCATGGTTGTTTCCCATAGTTGATATTCGACACGGGGGGAGCTTGGGGTTTACCATCGTGGGAAGGTCAAGCGCTTTTTTCGGGTACTGTCAGGTTTCAGAAATGGCCCGGCGCACGGGGGAAACGAGGGGCCTTGGTCGCCAGGCTCGCCCTGGTCCCGGGCTGTGCGCGCGCTCAAGCGGTCGCAGCCTCGTTGATCCTGAAGGGCACGAACAGCCGTTCGAGGGTAGGAATTTTTGAGAGATGACTCCACGCAAACCAGTCAGTGCCCCACCGAAGGGCCCAAGCACCGATCTGGCCTCCCTGTCACAGAATGACGTGACCATCCTGGCCGAGACTTTCCGGCTCCTGGGCGATCCGTCGCGGCTCAAGGTCATGCTGTGCTGCATGAAGGGGTCCACGTCGGTAAGCGACATCGCGGAAGCCGTCGAACTCTCGCAGTCGTTGGTCAGCCATCACCTTCGACTGTTGCGTGGAGCCCGTCTGGTCAGGGGCGTGCGCCAGTCCAAGCAGATCTTCTATGAGGTAGCGGACAAGCACGTGAGCCAGGTGCTGCTGGACATGGCCATCCACATCGTTGAGGACAACAGCGACGACTAGCCTTGGTGCGAAACAGCCCTTACCGCGTCCCGTGAGGCCTATCCTTTCGGTCAGATCCGGTGCAAGTCATCCACGACCAGCACGTGATGGTGCCCGCCTTGGTTCGCGTGCTGACGCAAGTGGGGGTGATCCGCCGACAGGTTCGGATGGTCATGGGCCAAGTCCGACGGGTCGCTGGCCGGCCACAGCCGAAGCGCCAGCGCCACGCCAGCCAGGCCGATCAAGGACATGACGACGAACGTCGATTGCAGCCCCGTGGCCGCGCCGAAGCGTCCGGCCAGCGGGTAGCAGATGAGCCAGCAGGCGTGCGACAGCGCGAAGTGGGCCGCGAAGATCGCTGGACGGTCCTCGGCGTGGGCCGAGCGGCGCAGAAGACGGCCGGATGGCGTCTGCGCCACGCTGTAGCCAAAGCCGATCACCAGCCACAGCGGCAGCAACAGCACATAGCTCGGCAGCAGTGCGCCGATCGCCGTGCCCACGACGAGGACAGCGGCGCCGGTGAGCATCGCGGGTCGGTCGGCTACTTTCTCCAGTAGGGACGGCAAGACGAAGGCGGCCACCATCGAGCCGCCTCCGAACGCCGCCAGTGCCCACGCCACCTCGACTTCGCCCAGGCCGAAACGCGCCTTCACGAGCACCACCGTGTTCACGAACACCATCGCGCCTGCCGCCGAGACGGCCAGGCTGATCGCCAGCAGGCCCCGCAGGCGTGGCGTGGCGAGGTAGATGCGCGTGCCGCGCGTCGTTCGCTCCCAGATGCCGCGGCGCCGGCCGGGGACGGACGTGGGCAACCGCACGCTGACCACGAGAGCGGCTGAAACGAGGAAACCGAGCACCGTTCCTGCGAACAGGTTGTGAAAGTTGATGACGGTCAGCAGCGCGGCGGCCAGCATCGGGGAAATCAGGCTTTCCAGGTCGTAGGCCAGCCGGGACAGCGACAGCGCCTTCGTGTAGTCCTCTTCGTCGGGAAGGATGTCCGGGATGGTGGCCTGGAAGGTCGGCGTGAAGCCGGCGGACGCCGCCTGCAGAACGAAGATCAGCAGGTAGATCTGCCAGACCTCGGTGACGAAGGGCAGGGACAGCGCGACGGCCGCTCGCACGAGGTCCAGCGCCACGAGCAGCGAGCGCCGCGGGAGCCGGTCGGCGAAGGCCTGCGCGACCGGCGCGACCCCCGCGTACGCCAGCATCTTGATGGCCAGCGCCGTCCCGAGCACCGCGCCTGCATCCGCGCCGGCCAGCTCGTAGGCCAGCAGGCCGAGCGCCACCGTCATCAGGCCGGAGCCGACGAGCGCGATCACCTGGGCGGTGAACAGGTGGCGGTAGGTGCGGTTCTTCAGCACGGAGAGCATCGGACGGCCTCAGAGCAGTTTGGTCAGCGCCTTCATTTCGGTCAGAACGGAGTCCTCGTCATGGGACAGGCAGTGGTCGATGTGGTCGTGGATCAGGACGCGCTTGGCCGCCGTCACCGCGCTTTCCACCGCCGCGAGCTGGCGGGCGATGTCGAGGCAGGTTTCTCCCCCTTCGATCATCCCGATGACGTGCCGCAGATGCCCCTCGGCGCGCTTGAGCCGCTTCACCAGGTCGGGATGGGTGGTGTGCTTATGCATGTCTTCCATGCTGAAATCATATCCCCCCAGGGGGGATATTGCCACTGGATGTTAGATCAACGGCTGCTTGCCAAGCGTGGGGAATGGTCGCCGAGCCAGGCTAAGGCAATTGCCCGGAGCGGCATCCCGGCCGTGGTGAGACGCGGACACAAATGTGCAAATCAATTCACATGAACACATATTCATGTGTTATATTTTGAGCCACAGTCAAAGACCCAGTTTCCCGAGGCCCCATGTCCCAATCCCACGCACATGACCATGACCATGACCATGGTCACGATCACGATCACGATCACGATCACGATCACGATCACGATCATGACCACACCCCGACCGTGACCAGCGCCAACGAGCGCAAGGTCCTGCTGTCCTTTTTCCTGATCTTCGGCTTCATGGTTGTGGAGGCCGTCGGAGGCGTGCTGTCGGGCTCGCTGGCCTTGCTGGCCGACGCGGGCCACATGCTGACCGACGCCGCGGCGCTCGCACTGGCCTACGCAGCATTCCGGTTCGGCCGCCGCGCGGCCGACAGCAAGCGCACCTTCGGCTACCTGCGCTTCGAGGTCATCGCCGGTTTCCTGAACGCCGTGACCCTGTTCGCGATCGTCGCCTGGATCGCGTACGAGGCGTGGGAGCGGCTGCAGGCGCCGCCCGTGATCCTGGCCGGCCCGATGATGATCGTCGCCGTGCTCGGCCTGCTGGTGAACGTGCTCGTGCTGTGGATCATGACCCGCGGAGAGACCGATCACGTCAACGTGAAGGGGGCCATCCTGCACGTGATGGGCGACCTGCTCGGCTCGGTCGGCGCCATCGTCGCTGCGATCGTCATCTACCTCACGGGCTGGACGCCGATAGATCCCATCCTGTCGGTCCTGGTGGCGGCGCTGATCCTGCGCAGCGCATGGAAGCTGCTCGCCAAGTCGATCCACATCCTGCTGGAAGGCGCGCCGGAGGATGCTTCGCCGGAAAAGGTGGAGCAAGGCCTGATGGGCGCCGTGCCGGGCCTGGCGGCCGTCAGCCACGTTCACGTGTGGCAGCTCACCTCCGGGCGCACGATGGCCACGCTGCACGTTCGCCCCAACGTGGACGAGGAAGCACGCGCCGTGGTCAAACGCGTCGAAGCGGTGCTTCGAGAGCAATTCAGCATCGAACACGCCACGGTCGGGATCGACTGGAACTCGGGCACCGACGAGAACGTCTGCAGCTTGCAGCCCACGTCGGAGCGTCAGGACCACAGCGGCCACGATCACAGCGGTCATGACCACAGCGGCCATGATCATGGCAATCACAAGCATGGCGGCGGGCACAGCCACGGCCATGACCACGACCATTCCGCTCCTGGTCACAGGCATTGAGGCCGCGCGAGCCGGCTCGCACTCCACTTGAGGATTTGCATCCATGACGTCCCGCGAAACCACCAGCGCCGACACCTCGCAATGCTCGACCACCAGCCACGACGCGGCGACCGATGCCCTCGCAATGTCGCAAAGTGACGTCGCTGTTCTGGCCGAGACCTTCCGCCTGCTGGGCGACCAATCGCGATTGAAGATCCTGCTGCAGTGCATGCATGGCTCGGTCGCCGTGGGGGACATCGCCGAAGCGCTCGACCTGTCGCAGTCTCTGGTCAGCCATCACCTGCGGCTGCTGCGCGGAGCGCGCCTCGTGCGCGGCGAACGCCAAGCCAAGCACATCTTCTACAGCATCGCGGACCAGCACGTCAGCCAGGTGCTGCAGGACATGGCGGTCCACATTTCCGAGGACAAAGCCGACGACTGACCAGGCCCAAGCACCCAGGCGAATGGCAGGTTGCGAGGCGCCGGTACCCACGCCGCCGGTTAGCCTCAAGGACGTCCTCGATGCGGCCTGGGCGCAACAGCCTAAATCGCGGGCCCTGCCTGGGCGCCGGGATGCCGCGCAGGCACAGCAATGGGCGGCGGCAGCTTGGACGCCTGAGCCTCCCGCGCTCGCAATCACCCACAAGACCGACCGGTTCAACCGCATAACGGCATTCGTGAGCTGGATGTCGGAGTGGCCACGGCGACGACGCGGGGTTCCCCACCACCTTGTCCATGCAGCCTGCCCGCTAGGGCAACCCAAAGGGCTTGACCTTGCCTTCGTTGTAACGCCCAGCCTCCACACAAATTTCTGCAGAGCGCTTCGGAAGGGCCGGAGTCCTGCATCCAAGAAAGGGGCACTTCCATGCGTAAAAAAATCAGAATCGTTGTGGTGGCAGGCCTCATCGCAGCCGTCGGGGGCATAGCGATTGCCGCCCGCGACGCCAAGGACGAGAGCAAGGCCGCGGCACCCCCGGCGGACGCGCCGATGGCGCCGCAGGTGCCCGTGGCCGAGGTCATCACCCGCACGGTCGCGCCATCGGCCGAGTACACCGGCTTCCTGGCCGCGCCCAAGACCGTCGAGCTGCGCTCGCGGGTCGGCGGCGCCGTCGATGCTGTGAGCGTCCCCGAGGGCAGACTGGTGCGCAAGGGACAACTGCTGTTCCAGATCGACCCCCGGCCGTTCCAGGTCTCGCTCGACACGGCTGCGGCGCAACTGCAACAGGCCGAGGTGCTGGCCAGTCAGGCCCAGGCCGACTTCGACCGCGCCGAGCGCCTGGTGGCGACCGGCGCTGTCGCGCGCAAGACCTACGACGATGCCGTCTCCGCGCGCAGTGCGCGCCAGGCCCAGGTGCAAGCGGCCAAGGCCGCCGTCGCTGCGGCGCGGCTGGATCTGTCCTACGCCCGCGTCACGGCGCCCATCGCCGGGCGCGTTGACCGCGTGCTCGTGACCGAGGGCAACCTGGTCAGCGGCGGTGTCGCCGGCGCGGCCACGCTGCTGACCACGGTCGTGTCCATCGACCCGCTGCACGTGTACTTCGACATCGACGAAGCCACGTACCTCAACGTCGTGAGCCGCTCGCGGCCCGCTGCGGACGCCGGCGGCAAGGCCTCGCTGCCCGTGCAGGTCGGGCTGACCACGGACAAGGGTTTCCCGCACAGGGGCGCGCTCGACTTCGTGGGCAACACCATTGACCGAAGCACCGGCACGATCCGCGTGCGCGCCGTTGTGCCCAATCCGGATGGGCGCATGGCACCCGGCATGTTCGTCCGGGCCAAGCTGTCCACCGGCGCGGCGCGCGAGGCCGTCCTGATCGACGATCAGGCCGTGGGCACCGACCAAGGGCGCAACTACGTGCTGGTTGTGGGCGAGAACAACCAGGCCCAGTACCGGCCCATCGAACTGGGGCCGGTGGTGGACGGGCTGCGCGTCATCAACGGCGGCCTGCAGGCCGGTGAGAAGATCATCATCAAGGGCCTCGTGCGCCCCGGCATGGCGGTCACGCCGCGCATGGTGCCCATGCAGGCGCCCGCGGCACCGGCCGCAGGCGCGGCCGGCGCGACCAAGGCTGCGGCAAACGCTCCGGCTCCCGCTGCGGCGCCTGCCAAGGCCGGCGGCGCGGACCCCGCCAAGGCTGACGGCGCGGCCGGCTCGGCGGAGGCCCGCAAATGAATTTCCCCCGCTTCTTCATCAACCGGCCGGTCTTCGCCATCGTCCTGTCGCTGCTGATGCTGATCGCGGGCGCGATCAGCTACTTCCAGCTGCCGCTGAGCGAATACCCGCAGGTCACGCCTCCCACGGTGCAGGTCACCGCTAGCTATCCCGGTGCCAACCCGCAAGTGATCGCCGATACCGTGGCATCACCGCTGGAGCAGGCGATCAACGGCGTAGAAGGCATGATGTACATGCAGTCTCAGATGTCCACCGACGGGAAAATGGTGCTCACCGTCTCCTTCGAGCAGCATATCAACGCCGACATTGCGCAGATCCAGGTGCAAAACCGGGTCTCGCGGGCGTTGCCGCGCCTACCGCCTGAAGTTCAGCGCATCGGTGTTGTCACCGAGAAAACGTCGCCGGACGTTCTCATGGTGGTGCATTTGCTTTCGCCTGGAGGTCGATATGATCCGCTGTACGTCTCCAACTACGCCACACTTCATGTGAAGGATGAGCTGGCTCGTACGCCAGGCGTCGGCGATGTCCTAGTCTGGGGCGCCGGGGAGTATTCGATGCGGGTCTGGCTCGAACCCGCCAAGGTCGCTGCTCGTGGGCTGATCGCGAGCGACGTGGTTGCCGCCATCCGCGAGCAGAACATACAGGTTGCCGCTGGTTCGGTTGGTCAGCAGCCGGATGCCTCGGCGGCGTTCCAGGTCACGGTCAACACTCTGGGCCGACTGTCGAGCGAGGAGCAATTCGGCGAGATCGTCGTGAAGACGGGCGCCGACGGCCAGGTAACTCGCCTGCGGGATGTCGCCCGCATCTCGATGGGGGCCGATTCCTACTCTTTGCGCAGCCTGCTCAATGGCGAGCCGGCGGTGGGGATACAGATCATCCAGAGCCCGGGCGCGAACGCGCTGGATGTGTCTAGCGCGGTGCGCGCGGCAATGGACCGACTCCAAGCCAAGTTCCCCGACGGCATTGAGTATAGCGTCGCCTACGACCCCACGGTCTTCGTGCGCGCCTCGCTCCAGTCCGTCGCCGTCACGCTGCTGGAGGCCATCTTCCTGGTGGTGATCGTGGTGGTGCTGTTCCTGCAATCCTGGCGCGCGTCGATCATCCCGCTGATCGCCGTGCCGGTCTCGCTGGTCGGCACGTTCGCGGTGATGCACATGTTCGGTTTCTCGCTGAACACACTGTCGCTGTTCGGACTGGTGCTGTCCATCGGCATCGTGGTGGATGACGCCATCGTGGTGGTGGAGAACGTGGAGCGCCACATAGCGCTGGGCGAATCACCCAAGGACGCGGCGCGCAAGGCGATGGATGAAGTGACTGGCCCGATCCTGGCCATCACCTCGGTGCTGGCAGCGGTCTTCATCCCCTCGGCGTTCCTGTCGGGGCTGCAGGGCGAGTTCTATCGCCAATTCGCGCTAACCATCGCGTTCTCGACCATCCTGTCGGCGATCAACTCGCTTACGCTGTCGCCAGCGCTGGCCGCCATCCTGCTCAAGCCGCACCACGGCGCGGCCAAGCCCGATCGCGTCACGCGCATCATCGATGGCGTGTTCGGCGGCTTCTTCCGCCGCTTCAACAGCTTCTTCGACCGCGCCTCGAATTCCTACGTCGGGGGCGTGCGCCGCGCGGTGCGCGGCAGCGCCATCGTGCTGCTGCTCTACGTCGGCTTCCTGAGCCTGACCTGGCTGGGCTTCCACAAGGTGCCTGCGGGCTTCGTGCCCGCCCAGGACAAGTACTACCTCGTGGGCATCGCCCAGCTTCCGACCGGCGCCTCGCTGGATCGCACCGAGGCGGTCGTCAAGGAGATGACCAAGATCGCACTGGCTGAGCCGGGCGTCGAAAGCGTGGTGGCCTTCCCGGGCCTGTCGGTCAATGGACCGGTGAACCAGCCGAACACCGCGCTGATGTTCGCCATGCTCAAGCCCTTCGATGAGCGCAAGGACCCGTCGCTGTCGGCCTTCGCCATCCAGGGCAAGCTCATGGGCAAGTTCAGCCAGATCCCGGACGGCTTCGTCGGCATCTTCCCGCCGCCGCCGGTGCCGGGCCTGGGTTCTATGGGCGGCTTTAAGCTGCAGATCGAGGACCGGGCGGGCCTGGGTCCCGAGGCGCTTGCACAAGCACAGGGCCAGATCATGGGCAAGGCCATGCAGGCGCCCGAGCTGGCGAACATGCTCGCCAGCTTCCAGACCAATGCGCCGCAGTTGCAGGTGGACATCGACCGGGTGAAGGCCAAGTCGCAGGGCGTGTCGCTGACCGAGGTGTTCGACACCCTGCAGGTCAACCTTGGCTCGCTCTACGTCAACGACTTCAACCGCTTCGGTCGCACCTACCGGGTAATGGCCCAAGCCGATGCGCAGTTCCGCATGCAGGCTGAGGACATAGGCATGCTCAAGGTGCGCAATGCAGCGGGCGACATGATCCCGCTGAGCGCGATCGCGACCATCGAGCGCAGTTCCGGCCCCGACCGGGTGATGCATTACAACGGCTTCCCCTCGGCCGACATCAGCGGCGGGCCAGCGCCGGGCTACTCATCCGGCCAGGCCACCGCCGCGATTGAGAAGATCGTGAGCGAATCGCTGCCGGACGGTATGACCTACGAATGGACGGACCTGACTTTCCAGGAAAAGCGAGTTGGCAATACTGCTATCTATATCTTCGCGCTGGCGGTGCTGCTCGCCTTCCTGTTCCTGGCGGCCCAGTACAACAGTTGGTCGCTGCCGTTCGCTGTGCTGCTGATTGCACCCATGGCGCTGCTCTCGGCGATCGCCGGCGTCTGGCTCTCTGGGGGGGACAACAACATCTTCACGCAGATCGGTTTCGTGGTGCTGGTCGGCCTGGCCGCCAAGAACGCGATCCTGATCGTGGAGTTCGCCCGCGCGAAGGAAAGCGAAGGGGCCGATCCGCTGGCAGCCGTGCTTGAAGCCGCGCGCTTGCGGCTGCGCCCGATCCTGATGACGTCGTTCGCCTTCATCGCTGGCGTGGTGCCGCTGGTGCTGGCCAGCAGTGCGGGCGCCGAGATGCGCCACGCCATGGGCATCGCGGTGTTCGCCGGCATGCTGGGCGTGACGGTATTCGGCCTGGTGCTGACGCCGGTGTTCTACGTCGTGGTGCGCAAGCTGGCGCTGCGCCGCGAAGCGCGCCATGCCCGTGTCGGCATGACCGACCAGCACGCATGACGGCCAGGAGGACATACGACATGAAAACATCTTTCGCATTCACACGACCCGCCAGGACGCTGGCGCCGCTCGCCCTCGCGACGGCGTTGACTGGCTGCTCCATGGCACCGAAGTATGACCGGCCCGCATCGCCGATCGACACGGCTTATCCCTCGGGCGCGGCCTATGTGGAACCGGCGGCCGCGACGCCCGACGACGCGATCACGGCCGAGATCGGCTGGCGGGACTTCTTCCGCGACCCGCTGCTGCAGCAGTTGATCGGCATTTCACTGGAGAACAACCGCGACATGCGCAAGGCCGCGCTCAACGTGGAGGCGGCTCAGGCGCTGTACCGTATCCAGCGTGCCGAGATGCTGCCGAACCTGGGCGTTTCCGCCCGCGGCGCGTCAGAGCGCGCACCGGCCGACCTCAGCACCACGGGGCAAAGCGACGTGCTCCGGCGCTACGACGTGGCCGGGGTGACGGCCGCCTGGGAACTGGACCTGTGGGGCCGCGTCCGCAGCCTCAGCGACCGGGCGCTGGCGTCCTACCTGGCCCTCGACGAGACCCGCATCGCCACGCAGATGAGCCTGGTGTCCGAGGTGGCCAGCGCCTACCTCACGCTGCGTGCCGACCAGGAACTGCTGCGCCTGACGAGCGACACCCTCGCCACGCAGAAGCGCTCCTACGGGCTGACCACCCAACTGGTGGAAGTGGGCAACTCCACGCAGCTCGACCTGCGCCGCGCAGAGATCGCGCTGCGCACCGCCGAGGCCAACCATGCCGCCTACACGCGGCAGGCGGCCAAGGACCGCAACGCGCTGGTGCTGCTGTTGGGCCAGCCGCTGACGCCGGAGCTGTCCCGGCAGCTTGACGAGGCCATGGCGCTGCCGGACGACATCGTGCCGACCGGCCTGCCGAGCGGCCTGCCGTCCGAACTGCTCGCGCGCCGGCCGGACATCCGCGCCGCCGAGCAGATGCTGATCGGCGCCAACGCCAACATCGGCGCGGCGCGGGCCGCGTTCTTCCCGATGATCAGCCTCACGGGCTCGGCGGGCACGGCCAGCGCTTCGCTGGACGGCCTGTTCGATTCGGGCTCGCGGGCCTGGAGCTTCCTGCCGCAGATCACGCTGCCCATCTTCCGCGGCGGCGCGCTGCGCGCCAACCTGGACGTGGCGCACGTACAGAAGCGCATCGAGATCGCCAACTACGAGAAGTCCATCCAGGCGGCCTTCGCCGAGGTGGCCGACGGCCTGGCGGGCAAGCGCACGCTCGATGAGCAGATCCGCGCGGAGCAGCTCCTGGTGGCGGCCAGCCAGAAGGCCTACGAGCTGGCCGAGCAGCGCTTCCAGGAGGGCGTGGACAACAACCTCACTGTACTCGACGCGCAGCGCACGCATTACGGCACGCAGCAGACCCTGGTGCGCACGCGCCTGACGCGGCTGAACAACCTCATCCATCTGTACAAGGCGCTGGGCGGCGGCTGGACTGAGCACACGGTGCAATCGGGCGCCACGGCGCAGCAGCCCGCCCGGTCGCCGGGATGAGGGCCGGCGCGCAGCGGTGGCGTCCCCCATCGCTGCGCGCGGAGAGCTGGATGAGGATTGGTGAACTCGCGCGCTTGACCGGCACGCCCCTGAGAACATCAGGTTCTACGAACGGGAGGGCCTGCTGCCCGCTCCCGAGCGGTCCCGCAACAACTACCGGCGCTATGGCCCGGCCCATGTCGAGCGGCTTTACCTGATTCGCAACTACCGCGCGTCGGGCATCGGCCTGGATGACATGCGCAACTTGCTGGGCTGGACGCATCGCGAGTCCCCGGAACCCGAGCTGCTGACGCAGGCTGTCCGGGACCATCTCGCCTGTGTCGAGGAACGCATGGCGCAACTGACCCGGGTGAAAGAGCACCTGCTCGCATTGGAACGGCAGGCTGTTTCTTCTGCCGCTCGGGAGATTTGCGAGGAGCGACCAGGCTGCGGCGGTTCATGAGCATCGTATGGCCGAATCATGGTCTAATAACTGAACATATATTCATGTGTGTAATAATTCCGGCCAGACAAACGAACAAGAAGGACCGCCCATGACCGACCAGAGCATCACGCGCCGAAACATCGGCGTTCTCACCGCCGCGCAGGCGCTCGGTGGCGCCAGCGCGCCCATCGTGATGTCGCTGGGCGGGCTGGTCGGCCAGCAGCTTGCCAAGGACTCGGCCTCGATCACCTTGCCTGTGAGCCTGTTCGGCCTGGGTCTTGCCATCGGCACCTTGCCTGCGGCGTTCATCATGCGGCGCCATGGCCGCCGCAACGGATACGTGGTCGGGGTCGGCTTCGGCGTGGCCTCGGGCCTGATCGCCGCGCTGGGCATCATGCTGGCCTCGTTTTGGATCTTCTGCGCCGGCACCTTCCTGGCGGGCTTCTACGGCGCGTATGTGCAGAGCTACCGCTTCGCAGCCGCCGACACCGCCGAGGACGCGCTCAAGGCCAAGGCGATTTCCTGGGTGATGGTGGGGGCTCTCGCGGGTGCCATCATCGGGCCGCAGTTGGTGATCTTCACGCGCGACGCGGTAGCGGGCACGCCCTACGTCGGCAGCTTCCTCAGCCAGGCGCTGCTGCCGCTGATCGCCCTGCCGATCTTGCTGATGCTGCGCACGCCGCGCCAGACCCCGGCCGAAGCCGCCGCCGACAGCGGCCGCACGGTGCTGCAGCTCCTGGCGATGCCGCGCTACGCGCTGGCCGTGGCCGCAGGCGTGGTGTCCTATGGGGTGATGGCGTTCGTGATGACCGCCGCGCCGGTGGCGATGGTCAACCACGGGCATTCGGTGGACAACGCCGCCCTGGGAATCCAGTGGCACCTGCTGGCGATGTTCGGGCCGAGCTTCTTCACTGGGCGGCTGATGGTGCGCTACGGCAAGGAGCGCGTGACCGCCGTGGGCATGGTGCTGCTCGCCGCCTCCGGGGTGGTGGCCCTGGGCGGGCTCGGCCTGTCCCACTTCTGGGGCTCGCTGGCGCTGCTGGGCATCGGCTGGAACTTCAGCTTCATTGGCGCGACGGCGATGGTCACCGATTGCCACACCCCGGCCGAGCGCAGCAAGGCGCAGGGCATGAACGATTTCTTCGTCTTCGCCGCCACGGCAGCCGTGTCGTTCCTCGCGGGATCGATCCTGCACAACTCGGGCTGGCAGGCGGTCAACTGGATGATCTTCCCGGCCCTGGCGCTGATCTTGGTGCCGCTGCTGTGGCAGACCGCGCGAAAGCCGGTGCGGCTAGGTCCGGGCTGATCGGGCCGATGCGGAAGGTGTTCCATCTAGCGGTCACCTCAGGCGCTACATCACCTGCCTCCACCGCTGCAGCTTCGACAGCGCGTTGTCGTAGGCGGCGGAAGTGAAGGACTGGATCTTGCGCCGAGGGTTTTCATCGGCATCAACGGCGAAATGAGGGCCTTGACCTTCCAACAATGGGAGGCCCTACAGTGACTCCATCAACCTCATTCAAGGAGTTTTTCATGAGAGTCAACAAGTTCAGCCTGTTGTTCATTGCGGGCGCCGTCGTGGTCGCCATCGGCCTGAGGGCCGTTCAGAAGAAGGTGGTCCCGTCGGGTGAAGTGATGCAGGCCAATGCGAGCGGAGGTCACCATGGGCACGCGATGCCCTCCAGCGCCTCGGCCAATGACAGTCCTTCCACGACCGCGTATCGCGCCGTGAACGACCAGATGCACGCGGGGATGGGAGCGCAGTTCACTGGAAACGCCGACGTCGATTTCATGCGCGGCATGATCCCGCACCACCAGGGCGCGATCGACATGGCCAAGGTGGCGTTGCAGTACGGCAAGGACCCGGAGGTCCGCAAGTTGGCCGAGGAGGTTATCTCTGCGCAGGAAGGCGAGATCGCCATGATGAATAAGTGGCTTGGAGAACGCGGCCAACAGGCGGGGACCGGCAGCTCGGGCGACGCCTCGACGACCGCCTACCGTGCCGGCAATGACCGCATGCACGCCGACATGATGATTGACTTCAGCGGCGATGCCGATGTGGACTTTATGCGCGGCATGATCCCGCATCACCAGGGCGCGATCGACATGGCCAAGGTGGCGTTGCAGTACGGCAAGGACCCGGAGGTCCGCGAGTTGGCTCAGGAGGTTATCTCTGCGCAGGAAGGAGAGATCGCCATGATGAAGAGCTGGCTTGCCGCTCGGGGAAAGTGAAGGCACGACCATGAACCAAGCCAGCACCCCGCGCATCATCATCTATAGCACTCCAGCCTGCCCGGACTGCCGGGTGCTGAAGGAGTGGCTGTCCCAGCAGAGCATCGTGTTTGAAGAACGCGACCTGACCGACCCGAAGATTTCTGCGGAAGCCAAGTCACGAACCGGCGTGCGCGTGGCTCCGATCACGCTCATCGGTAATGAGGTCTTCTATGGCACCTTTGCGAGCCAGAAGCCGGGGCTGATGAAGGCGCTCGGCCGTTCGACAAGTAGATGAAGGGTCTCAAGAAATACTTGGCCCGCGCTGCCGTCCAAGCTCCCAAGATACGCCGCCACCGCGCACCACGGCGGCGATATGCTGCCCCAGCCGCTGCTCGATCATCGGCCGCCACGGCACCAACCTGAATCCCATGCCGTCGTCCAGCATCGCGTAGCGCCCGCTGGCGAGCATGACGCTGCGCCGGTAGATGCCAGCCACACGCTGCCCGTCGGCCACCGGGCGATGCTCCAGGCCGGTTTCAGCGGCAATGTCCTTCGCGGCCTGTGCCAGTTCCCGGTTGCGCAGCGTGCCCAGCAGGTTGCGCGCCAGGATCACGCGCTGCCCGCGCCGCTCGGCCAGCGCCTGTTCGGCCAGGAAGTCGGCGCGCTGTTGCATGGCCTGGCCTCGCCACCAAAGCCTAGGTCGCCCAGGCCCGAGCCGCCGCCGATCAACTGCTGGTCGAGCCACGTGGCCCCGATCACGCGGGCCTGCCGCTCGATGGGCAAGTGCGATTTCAGCTCCACGGCCACGCCGCCCAGGCGCTGCGCGTCGTACTGGCGGCCACGCTCGGCCAGGTCGTCCGGCACCTTCCATAGCCCTTCGGCAACGCGCTCCACAATGCCGGCCCGACGCAGGGCCCATTTAGTAGATGGAGTGCCGCCGGTCTTAGCCGCATGCAGCGTTAAGGCGGGCTTGATATTAAGGCCTCTGAGAAGCGTCGGAGGTAGCCTAGCGATGTCAGCTTCTGGCATGAAGCAGCCGTGAACTTCAAGAGGAGCGAGGCGCGTCAGCGTACGGCCCGTAGCGGACGAGACTCTAGCGATGTCGACCACTACTAGTCCTGAGTCGCTAAGGCCAACCGCATGCTTCGTCCGACTCCCCGCGAACCCTCGTAGGGCACCTAAAGGGGCTCCTTACTTGTTAAGGACCGACAAGGTTGGACCGATGTCACGGCGGCGCTTGCCTCCTGGGCTGTTGTCGAGGGCCAATCAGCCGCGGACGTCAGCTCTGCCCCTAAGTCACTGCAACCATAGGTTCTCAGCCCTTGCGCAACCATAGGTTCAGCCAAAACGCAAACCTATGGTTGCCCGTCTACAGCAATGCCATGCGGAGTTCCCTGAACGCCAGCCTTATTTATACACCAGTCAGTTCAATATTCAGGGTTGATTAGACCCCCTAACGGATAATTCACACCTGTCGACCGCCTCCTCTCTCTCCCCCTCCCGGGAGGCGGTCGACGAAACCAAAATAATTAAAGGTGTGTCCCGATGAACAAGAATTCGCTGCTTGCCCTGGGTCTTCTGGCTGCTCTGCCGTTCGCTGCATCGGCAACCGATGGCCTGTCGTACAACTACGTTGAAGGCGGCTACGTGAACACCGATGCCAAGGGCGGCGACGCCGATGGCTGGAAGGTGAAGGGTTCCGTTGCGGTGCACCCGAACTTCCACGTCTTTGGCGACTACAGCGCCCAGGAAACCGACAAGTTCAAGAATGACGTCGACCAGTGGCGCCTGGGTGTCGGCTACAACTACGGCATCGCACCGAACACCGACCTGGTGGCCCGTGTTGCGTACCAGAAGTACGACGAGAAGCGCGGCCTGGACTTCAACGGCTACTCCACCGAAGTGGGCGTGCGCACCGCGTTCAACCCGTACGTGGAAGGCTACGTGATGGCCGGCTACGAAGATTTCAGCAAGAAGCACGGCATCAACCCGGACGGCGAGTTCTATGGCCGTGTCGGCGCCACCGCCAAGTTCAACCAGAACTGGGGCCTGAGTGGCGAAGTGAAGCTGGCCAAGGCCGGCGACCGCGAGTGGTTCGTGGGCCCGCGCTTCACCTGGTAACAAACGCCTGTCGTTAGTGCGTGTTGTGCTGGCGTGTGACTCTCTCTCTCTCCCACACGCCAACCGAAGCCCGGCCTCGCGCCGGGCTTCACTTTTATGGGCCCCGTGGCGCCACAATGCGGCATGGGCGACCCTTCCTCTCTTGCAGGCACCGGCACGACCTACCAGGAGCATCTGGCGCCTGCGCCGCTGCGCGGCCACTTCGGCCAGCTGTGGCAGAGCCAGCTCCCTGCCGATGCCGATGGGCACATCACCGTATTGCCCGATGGCTGCGTGGATATCCTCTGGCGCGACGGCGGGCTGTTCGTGGTCGGCCCGGATCGGGTGGCTGCACATCCGGCACTGGCACCCGGTGCACAGGTACTGGGGGCACGCTTCCGACCTGGCCAGGCATTGGCCGCGCTTGGCCTGCCCTTGGCCGAGATCATCGGCCAGGCGGTGCCACTGGCCGATCTGAAGGGCACGTGGGCGAAGAAAGCTGCGGCTTCCATCGGTGACACCGCGCCTGCGCAGCGCCTGCAGCGGATGGCGTACTGCCTGCAGCAGCATATGGGCGCGGCCGCACTCGACACCCCGGCGCAGCGTGCACATGTCCTGTTCCAGGCGCTCGCCGGGGGTCACGCCACGCTGGATACGCTGGCGGCGCACTTGGGCCTGAGCCCGCGCAGCCTGCGGCGTTTCAGCCAGTCGCAGTTCGGCTACGGCGCCAAGACGCTGGAGCGCATCCTGCGCCTGCAACGCTTTCTTCGCCATAGCCGCGCGCTGCCACTGCATTCGTTGGCGATGCTGGCCGCTGATGCCGGCTATGCCGACCAGGCCCATCTCAGCCGCGAGGCGCGTGAACTGGCGGGCATGACCGCCAGCGAGCTGCGCCTGGAGTGGGGACAATGATGGCCGTTTTGTTCAAGACCACTGTGCTGCATTGATCGATGCTGGGCTCCCACCACGGAGCCTCGCCATGAATCCTGCCGCGCCCCACGATGCCGAACGCCGCATCGATAACATCGAATTCAACGTCGCCGACATTGACCGTAGCACGCGCTTCTACGGCGAGGTGTTCGGTTGGCGCTTCACCGACTATGGCCCGGCCTACACCGAGTTCGACGACGGCCGTCTGAAAGGTGGCTTCGTGGCCGACGCGGCGGTGCGTGCCCACGGGGGGCCGCTGGTGATCCTCTACTGCACGGACCTGGCGGATGCACAGCAGCGCGTGGTCGCCGCCGGTGGCGAGGTGGTGCAGGCGGTGTTCGCCTTCCCCGGTGGCCGTCGCTTCCACTTCCGCGATCTGGATGGCTACGAGCTGGCGGTCTGGAGTGATATGGATTGAGGTCTTCGTACCTTCGCCGGTGGACGGAACGAGAACCGCTCCGTCCCCGGTCAGGCGGTTCCGTTATGATCGCCCGCACATCGCCACGCGCGATGCGCCCGCCTCAAGCCAGCAGGAACCGCCGTGAACTCCCAGCCCGCACCGATCACCGCCCTCAACCACACGCTCGACAACGAGCCGCAGCAGATCACCGCGCCGCTCACCCATTCGGCGGCGTTCCTGGTGCTGAAAGTGAAGGATGACGAGGCGTCGATCGCCAAGGCGCGCGAGGTGCTGGCCAGCACCGACGACCTGATCAAGAACACCGCCATCCGCGAGATCGAGCGCACCTTCACCTGCAACGTGGCCATTGGCCACCGCGTGTGGCAGCCGCTGGTGGGTACCACCCCGCCGCGTGAGCTGGCGCCGTTCCGCGAGATCAAGGGCGCGACCCACACCGCGGTGTCCACGCCGGGCGACCTGCTGTACCACATCCGTGCGCGCACCATGGACCTGATCGTGGCGTTCGAGCGCAACCTGCTGATGGCGTTCGGTGATGCGGTGGAAACGGTCGATGACGTGGCCGGCTTCCGCTACTTCGACGGCCGCGACCTGCTCGACTTCGTCGATGGCACCGCCAACCCGGAAGGGCTGTCGCTGCCGGAAGCCACCATCGTGGGCGATGAAGACCCGGCGCATGCCGGTGGCAGCTACGTGGTGGTGCAGAAGTACCTGCACAACCTCGATGCCTGGCGTGCGCAGAAGACCGAGGCACAGGAAGCGATCATCGGCCGCACCAAGCACGACAACATCGAGCTGGACGATGCACCGGCCGATGCGCAGAAATCGCACAAGACGCTGTGCACCATCGAGGATGCCGACGGCGAGCACGAGATCCTGCGTGACAACATGCCCTTCGCCAACCCGGGGCGCGGCGAGTACGGCACCTACTTCATCGGCTACACGCGCCGCCTGTGGGTGATCGAGAAGATGCTCGAGCGCATGTTCATCGGCAATCCTGCGCCGCTGCATGACCGCATCCTCGACTTCTCCACCGCCACCACCGGCGTGACCTTCTTCGCGCCCTCGCGCAAGGTGCTGGCCGACCTCGGCGATTGATCGCGCCGGGCAGTGCCGACCGCCATCTGCCTGTCATCTACCGCGCCGACCATCAGACGTTGGATGGAGGCGCAGGAGACGGGCGATGGCCATGGCAGGAAACAGGACCGGCGTGCGCCGCTGGTGGCGGCCGTTGGCCGCATTGTTCGGTGCGCTCGCACTTGGTAGTGCCAGCGTTTCCGCGCAGGAGGCTCCCGCACACTGGATGGCCTATGCCGCCGCCGTGGGCGGCCAGTTGCAGCAGCGCCTGCAGCAGGAGCAGAACCCGCAGGCGCAGCGCGTGCTGGAATGGCTGCAGGCACACCCTGATGCACCGACGCCGTTGCCGGTGAGCGTGTGGATCGCGGCGGATGGCCGCATTTCGAAACTCGAATTCGACAGCCTGGGCGACGCCCAGATCGACGCCGACCTGCGCGCGACATTGCAGTCCGCGCCGTTGCAGGCCGCGCCACCAGCCGACATGCGTCAGCCGCTGCGGCTGGGCCTGCTGCTTACCCAGTAGATCCACGCCATGCGTGGATGCGCCTGGTAGATGCCGACCTTGGTCGGCACGCGCACGCCAACCAAGGTTGGCGACTACCGGTAGGCCCCCAGCCACGCATGGCGTGGCGCTACTGATCTTGCGGGTGCAGTAGATCCACGCCATGCGTGGATGGGCCTGGTAGATGCCGACCTTGGTCGGCAGGCGTGTGCCAACCAAGGTTGGCGACAACCGGTAAACCCCGGCCACGCATGGCGTGGCGCTACTGCGTTGCTACCTGTGGTTCACGGGCTGCCGCGCTCCATGCGCGCAGGCCGAACACGGCCAGGCCGAGGAAGAACACGTACAGCGCTGCGGTCACGTGCAGCGACTTGAACAGGTAGGCACCCACGTACACCACGTCCACCGCGATCCACACCCACCAGCAGGCCACGTGGCGGCGCGCCTGCCACCACTGGCCGACCAGGCTCAGCGCGGTCAGCATCGCGTCCAGCCACGGCAGCGCGGCATCGGTGAAGGTGTGCATGGCCGCACCCAGCGCCACGCCGCCGCACAGGCCGATGGCCAGGTCGCGCAGCAGCTTGCCGCGCGCCAGCGGCACGATGCGGACGCTGCCCTCGTCGGCGGCGTGCTGCCGCCAGTTGAGCCAGCCGTAGACCAGGAAGCCACCGAAGGCGACCTGCAGCAGGGTGTCCGAGTACAGCTTGGCCTCGGCGAAGACCAGCCCGTACAGCGTCACCGACAGCAGGCCGACCGGCCACGCTACCAGCCGGCGCTTGGCCATCAGCCAGACGCCGAGGATGCTGCACAGCGCGGCGGTCCACTCGAGCATGACGCCGCTCACAGCGCGAACGTCACCGACAGGCGGGCCTGTCGCGGTGCGCCGGGGAACAGGTAGTAGTCACCGCCGCTGCTACCGGTATCGCGCCAGTAGACGCGGTTGAACACGTTGTCCACCGACAGGTTCCAGGTCACCGCGCGCTCGTGCAGGCGATGCTGGAAACGCAGGCCAGCGTCGAACACCGAGTAGTCAGGTGCGCGCACGCCACCGTCGGCGCGGGCAACGTTGGCACCGGCATAGCGCCAGCCGCCGGTCACATCCAGGCCCTGCACGAACGGCAGCGCATAGGCCACGTGCACGCTGGCGCGCACCTTCGGCACGTTCACCAGCTGATGGCCTTCATAGGCCGGGGTGCCGGTGTCGCGCGCGCGCGCCTGCAGCACGCTGGCGCTGGCCACGATCTGCAGCGCATCGGTCAGCTGGCCGTTGGCGGTCAGCTCCAGGCCGGTGTGGGTCTGCGTGCCTTCCTCGACGAAGGTGTAGCCGACGTCGCTGTTGTCCGGCCTGGCGTACTGGTACGGCTGCGAAATGCGGAACACGGCTGCGCCCAGCGTCAGCGCTTCGACCGGCACGTACTTCACGCCCACTTCCAGCTGCCGCGACTGCACCGACGGCAGGAAGGTGTCGGCGTTGCTGGTCCAGAAGGGCGCTTCCTGGCCCAGCGAGATGCCGCGCACGTAGCTGGCATAGGCGTTGAGCTGGTCGGTAGCCTTCCACACCACGGCGGTCTGCGGCAGGAAACGCGACAGGCGGCTGTGCCGCTGCGGGGTGCCACGCTTGTCGTAGGCACGCTCGTCCAGGCGCACGAAGCGGCCGCCGGCCAGCCACTGCCAGTCATCACCGAAGCTCATCCGGTCCAGCGCGAAGAACGCGGTCTGGCGGCTGTCCAGGCGTCGTGCGGACGGCCCTGGCATCTTCGGCGACGGCGCGAACACCGGCACCTGTGCGTCGTGGATGTTGCTGGTGCCGACGTACTCGTTGACGCTCGGGCGCTTGTCCACGGTGCGGCGGAAGTAGTCGGCACCGATGGTCAACTCATGGCCGACGCTGCCGGTCTCGAAGCGGCCACGCAGCTCGGCACGTGCCTGCTGGTTGCGGCGGGTGTCGTCCGGGCTGCGGTAGTCGTACACGTCGTAGTCGCCATTGGGCGCGAAGTAGTTGCCCGGCACGCTGCCATCGGCGCATTGCGTGGCGTAGTAGCAGCCGTAGGCGAAGGCGACGTTGTCATCGATCACCGAGCGGCTGTGGCCGACCGAGACGCGCGACTGCCAGGCATCGTTGAAGTCGTAGGTGTGCAGGGCGGTGATGTTGGTGCTGGCGATATCCACCGGGCGCTGCCACGGCTGGTAGCCGAGCAGGTGCTCGCGGTCGACGCCGCGCGGCAGGTCACGCGCGCCCAGCAGCTGGTAGCCGGACACCGAACGCTGCGAGCTGGTCTGGTAGTTGGCATCCACTTCCAGCTTGCCGCGTTCGCCAATCAGCCAGTCGGCGGCCAGCGAGTAGAAGTTGCGACGGCCATCGGCGTGCTCGACGTAGGAATTGCTGGCATCCCATGCGGCATTCAGGCGCAGGCCGAAGCGCGGGGTGATCCAGTGGCCGACATCGACGGCGACGTAGCGCGAGCCTTCCGAGTCGGTACCGAGCGTGGCGGTGCGCACTTCGGCCGGGCGCTTGCCGATGTAGTTGATGATGCCGCCGGGCGCCATCACACCCGCGGCCAGGCCGGCTTCACCCTTGAGGATCTCAACCGACTGCACGTTCTCCAGCGCCAGGCGCTGTTCGCCGACGATGGACAGGCCGTTGAAGCGGTAGCCGGTGGCGGCATCCAGCGCAAAGCCGCGGATGGCGACGTTCTGGTAGTAGCCCACCGGCGCATACGCATCACCCAGCGAGGCATCGTTGCTGGCCAGCTCGGACAGCGAACGCACCTGGCGGCGGTCGAGGTAGTCGCGCTCGAGCACGTTCACCGAGGCCGGGGTGTCCTTCCAGGACCCACCACCGAAGGCGTTCACGCGTGAGGTATCGGCCTTGGGTTTGCCGGCCTGCACGCGCACTGCCGCCAGTTCGGTGGGCGAGCGCTCGGCGCCGGTGGCAGCCGCATCGGTGGCAGCGTCGGCCTCGCTGGCATGCAGCGGCAAGGCGGCGCAGAGGGCGAGGGAGAGCAGGGTGGGGCGCAGGCAGCGGTTCATTCGGTTCGTCTTCGGACAACAAGGGAGACGAAGCGACGGCGCGCAGGTGCACCGGCCCATGACGGGGGTGTGGCTGCGGCTCAAAGCTCCCTACGCCGGTGCAAACCGGATCAGGTTCCAAGGGACTCTCTCAGCCTGGCAGATCCAGGCACCCCCGCTTCAGGTGACCATTTCACTACAAATGGTACGGATTTGCGAGCCGGTGCCCTTCAGGCTGCCGCGTGCAACGCCTGCAGCAGTGCCTGTCCCGGCGCGCTGTGGAACCACGCCGGATGCCCCAGCATGAACGGCTGCCACGCCACATCCGCGTTTGCGGTGGAGCCAGTGATGCCTTCGAAGTACTCCACTTCGGACAGTGCGAAGTCGAAATGGACCATCGGCAGCAGGTCGGCCAGCAGGTGCACGCGTGCCGCCGACAACGGCAGCAGCTGGCGGTAGCCGTCGAGCAGGGCCAGTGCGATATCGATGCGCACCGCCTCCATGCCGCGCTCCAGTTCCAGCCACGCCACCGCGTTGCGCTCGATGGCGGTGGCGAGGTCGAACAGTGCGCTGGTGGGGGAGGCCAAACCGAAATCCAGCACGGTGCTGACCTGCCCGTCGCGCCACAGCAGGTTGGAGACATGCCAGTCGTTGTGCGCCCACAGCCGTGGCTCGTCGCGCAGGCGTTCGGCCAGGCCCGTGTGCCAAGGCAGCACGTCGCGCTGCAGCTGCGCTTCCCAGGGAATGCGCGCGAGATAGCGGGCCAGCCCGGGGCGCTTGTGCAGCCCCGCCTTGATGGCCGCGATCGGATCGTCGGCGCGGATCAGATCGTCGCGCGCGACCAGCACATGGGTGCTGCGCTGCGCTGCGTGGTAGCTGGCCGCAGCGCGGTGCAGCTGTGCGAGTGCACGCCCGGCTTCGCCGGCCTGCGCGACATCGGTCAGCAACGACCACGACACGGCATCGCGGTACAGGTCCTCGCCCACGCCCACGGCATGCAGTTCGAAGGTCCATTCGCCGTGCTCTACTGCGGTGTGGCCATCGGTTGCCGCCAGCACCTGCACCACCGGTACGCCGGCGGCAGCGAGATGGGCGATGAAGTGGTGTTCTTCTTCCAGGCAGGCGGCGCTGCGAACGCTGTGGTGGTGGCGCTTGATGAACACCGGTCCGCGCGTGCCATTGACGATGGCGGCGGCCGACAACGGTCGAGGACTGTGCCAGTGCGGCTGGCTGCCCGCATCCAGCTGCGGAAAGCGCTGGCGCAGCCACGCGAGGTCTGCGGTGCTGATCGGCGGCCAGTCGGCAGCGACCTCGTCGTTGTTGAGGCCCTGCACCCGGTGGGAAGAAGAAGTCATGCCGCAGCCCCAATGGGGAAAGTCACATCCAAGGCTGCGCATTCAACGCCATGCACGCGGCCAACGCAAACGGGCGGGTCATCGACCCGCCCGTCCGTGCATCGGCATGGGAGATGCCGCGCTGCTTACCAGCCGCGATGGCGACCGCGGTCGTGGTAGTAGCGGTTGTCGTAGTAGCGCTCGCGCTGCCAGCGACGGTCATCACCGCGGTCGTAGTAGCCGCTGCGGTAGTAGCCACGGTCGTAACGGCGATCGTAGCGGTCGTCGTAACGGCGATTGTCGTAGTAACGGCGGTCGCGGCGGTCGGAGGTGGTCAGGTTGCCGATCGCGCCGCCAGCCACGGCACCGCCGACAGTGGCAGCGGGATCACCGTTGGAGAGCAGGTTGCCGGCCACGCCACCGACCACGGCGCCGACCAGGGTGCGCTTGTCCTTCCTCGACATCGCGCTGGCATCGCTGACCACGGCCACACCGGCCACCAGTGCCAGGGCCATCGCCAGACCGCGGAAGCTGAGTGCGGAAGTACTGAGCATGTTCGTTCTCCTGTGAGGTGCTTGCCACGCTGGGCAGGGAGGGCGCGGGGCGCCCCGGCTGCCGTGATGTCCACGCTGGCGTTCCAACATTGCCGGAACATTGCCTGGTCCACCGTGCGGCTTGCGCATTCATCTAGCGGCAGGCGGCATGAAGCAAGGCTGAAAGCGGCCCCGGCCGCTCAGCTGGCAGAAAGGGAAAAGGCCACGCGAACGTGGCCCTCCCTTCTCTCCCAAGGCGCCGCGGGCCTAGACGCCCATCGCCTTCTGCGCCTGCCGGGCCTGCTCCTGCTGCGTCTCCTGCTGCTGGTGCAGCACGTTCGGCGCGCCCTGCACGGCACCGCTGCTGAGTGCCAGGCTCTGCTCGCTGGCGGCACGGGTCTCCACCGCCACGCGGCTGGCGGCCGGGTCGCCGATGGTGCCCTGCACGGCGAACAGGCGCTCACCGTTCGGGCTGGGCACCACCGAGTCGATGCGCTGCAGGCCGGCGGCATGCGCCTCCCTGGTCAATGCCGCAGCAGCGCTTTCCAGCGCGTGGCGGTCCTTGAAGGTCCCGGCCGGCAGCAGTTCCAGCCCCTTGCTGGCCTGGATGAACAACGGATTGCGCGGGTGCCGCTCGTCGTTCAGCAACGGCCGTTCGCGTGCGTCCTTGATTGCCTCCAGGGTCTTCGCCCCGACAATGCCGTCGACCACCAGGCCGTTGTCCTTCTGCAGCTGGCGCACTGCCGCGTCGGTGTTGCGGCCGAAGCGGCCATCTTCGACCAGCGGCTTGCCGTCGGCGCCGACGTAGCCCAGGTGGCCCAGCTGCTCCTGCACCTTGCGCACGCCCTCGCTGTGCGCGCCCTGCTTGTACAGTTCGGCGTGCGGCGTGGCAGCGGCCTTGTGCTCGGCCGCAGGCTTGCCCTGGGTCTGCTCGTGCGACTGGGTGCGGTTTTCCAGCAGGTCGCGCGCCTTGGACAGCGGATCGGAGGCGTACAGCTTCCAGTTCGGGTGGTCCTTCACCTGCTTGAGGTAGTCCTCGACCGGCATGGTGTGCACGCCCTTGCTGCCGGTGGACTGGCTGATCAGCAGCTTGTCGGTGTTGGGGTCGCGCACCACCATCACGATGTGGTCGATGCCGTTCCAGTGCTCATGGCGGGTCCTGGCCGTATCCAGGCCGATGATCATGCCTTCCTTCAGCGCATCGGGCTTCAGGATCGCGTCGCGGTCCAGCAGCACGCCGGACTGGTCGAACGCCTTGCGCACGATCCCACCGGAACCGAGGTTGCCCAGGTCGATGCGATCAGCCTTGCTGAACACCGCGTGCCCGGCCTTCTGGTTGATCTCGTCCATGGTCCGGTTCTGCAGCGTGCCGACCCAGCCGGAACAGTCGATGTAACCCTGCTCCACGTTCTTGCCGGTCTTGCCCGGTACGTACAGCGCGTGGCCCGGAATGTTGATGGCGTACTTGACGTCGTCGTACTTCACGCCGGCCTCGTAGGCGGCCTGCAGTTCAATGCCTGGCTTCGGTGTGGCAGCTGCCGTTGCGGTTGCCGCCAGCGTGGCTGCACCCGCCGCCACGGCTGCGCTGGCCTGCGCAGGTGCTGCCGGGGTCTGGCCCTGGCCCTGCACTACCGCCTGCGGTTCGATGTTCTTTTCCGGAATGCTGATCGCTGCGTACTTGTGGATGTAATAGCTGGAGAACGTCCGCGCCAGGTCGCCGTCGTTCATCCCGCGCATCTCGGCCAGGGTGTGGCCGGTCAGCGCCTTCGCGTCGGAGCCGATCTGGTTCAGCACGTTGCGGCGCATGTTGATTTCTTCGCCGTGGCTGTTGCGGACCACGCCGAAGGTGCCGGTGGCAATCGCGGTCTGTACCGAGCCATAGCCGGCGCTGCCCTGCTGGTGGGCCAGGTACAGGTCCAGTCCGGTGGGCGTGTTGCCCCCGGACAGGTACGGGTTGCCGGTGCGCTCGTTGCGGCGCGCCATCGAGTCCAGGTTGTCCTGGTACATCTGTGCGGCCGCTTCGGTGTTGCGGGTGGGGTCGAACTCGTGGCCGGTCAGGTGGTACTGGCGCGCGGAGCCGGGCACGAACTGGAACAGGCCCTTGGCGCCGGATGAGGTGTTGTGGGCGCGCTCGTTGAAGGTGCCGCCGGTCTCGATGTGCGCGAAGCGCATGAAGTCATCCACAGGGATGCCCTTCTGCCTGGCGACCTGCTCGACGATGTCCAGGACTTCCTTTCTGCTGTAGTCATGCTGTGCCATGACGTTTTCCTCGGGGTTGATGGAGCGGCGCGTGCCGCGAATCGCCAACCGGACTCATCCGTGAGTCAAGAACATGTCGGTCAACAGGGAACCCGCGCGTGGCGGGTGCTATCAGGGCGCGACGTACTGCTGGGTCGCGCTGTCGAAGGTGTAGTGCACGGCGTCGCCGGCACCCAGTGCGCGGGTCTTGCCGGGGCCTTCGATGGTGGTGCCCTTGAAGGTCACGGTCAGTCGCGGCAGGCCGTTGCCGTCGGCAGCGAAGGCCAGTTCGCCATCGCTGTCGGTGCAGGGCATCACGTTGCCGTCGTCGCAGGCGGCGCTGTTGTCCTCACCCGTGCGCACTGAACCGACATAGCGCCAGACCTTGCTGTCCACGTCGTCTTCGCTGCGCCTGGGGTTGAACAGCAGCAGCGCATAGCCGGTGCTGCTGATGCCGCGGTCGAAGCTGCTGGTCGGCACCGCCAGCAGCAGGCGACCATCGGCCGTGCGATGTTCAAGCGGCTTGCGCCGGGTATCGACATCGTCGGCCTTGTCGTACGCGCCCAGTGCGCCGATGGTCCATTCCTGGCCACGGAACTTCCATGGCTTCCTGGCGTCGGTGCCGGCCAGCACGAAGGTGGCCTCGGCAAGGTTGGCGCGGTCATCCGGACCGGCCGGCGTCTGCTCGCCCGGCTTGCCGTAGTGCTCGCGGGTATCCCAGGAGAAACCCGTGTAGTACGTGGTGCCATCGAGAGTGAAGGTGTGGCCGAACCAGAAGGTCGCCACGCTGCCGTTCTGGACCTCATAGGAGGTCGCGCCATCGCCGTCCACCTGGTAGGTGAAATACATCACGGTCGGCGCGTCGGGCGGGGTGGCGGCGGCATCGGGGGTGGGGGTCTGCATCGGGGCAACATCCTGTCGGGGCGCATTGGCAGCCTGCGCAGGGGCGCCGGGCTGGGAGGACGAGGGGGCCGGATCGGCGGCGCTGCAGGCGGCAGCGGAAAGAGAGACGAGCAGGCACGCCGCGAATGCGCGCAGAGGCCGCAACGGCAGGGTCCAACGTAGCTTGGGGGGATGATGCATGCGCCTCTCCATGGTCAGCGTTGCCGGGCCAGACGGCCGGCAGGAAACCGCGCCACGTCCACCAGGGACGGGAGCGAGGACATGAGCCGGTCGATTCCTTCGACCTCGCATTGAGAACTCATGCCGTACCATCTTGGCACAGATCGGCGGCCGGTCAAAGAGGGCGGTGGCAGCTGCCCTTCTTGTGTGATCTGGCTCTCAGATCTTGCCGTCGCGCAGGTAATCGAACAGCTCGGCGTCGCCCTTGAGGCCCAGTTTGAGCATGGCGTCACCCTTCTGCCGGCTGATGGTACTGACGCTCTTGTGCAGCTGCAGCGAGATTTCCTTCACGGTCATGCCGGTGCCCAGCAGCCGCAGCACCTCCACCTCGCGTGGCGACAGTGGCTTGCCGTCGCCCTCGCGCATGCGCCAGCTGCCAGCGGCCTCGACCCGCTCGCGCAGGCTGCGGCTGATGTAGGGCTGGCCCCGGTAGACCGCCTGGATGGCCTGTGGCAGTTCGTCCATCGACGAACTCTTGTCGACCAGGCCGAGCACGCCGCTGTCGAGCACCATGCGCAGGATCGCCAGGTTGTTGGAGACACTGAGCATCAGCACCGGCAGGTCGGGATGACGGCGGCGGATCATGCCGATCATGGCGAAGCCGTCGGCCTGGGGACTGCCCGGCATGGAGTAGTCGGTGACCAGCAGGTCACAGGGTTGGCTGCCGAGCAGGGCCATCAGCGCCTGCGCGCTGTCGGCTTCGCCGACCACGCGGCCCACCCCGCTCGATTCGATGACGGCACGGGTACCGATACGGACCACCGGGTGGTCGTCTGCGATGATGATGCGCAAGCTCATGCTCTAGTATGGCCACCGGGCACGCCGGACCGCGACCATCGCGGTTCCTGGCAGATTCTAGGAGATCAACGCCGATGCGTAGCTGGGCTGTTCGCGGGCTGGTCCTGCTGCTGGCCGTGCTGGTGCTGCCTGCGGCGCTGGCACAGGCGGTGCCTGGGCTGTTGCCGCTCAGCCCGCTGCAGCGCGAGTACCTTGCCGCGCATCCGAGCATCGTCGTGGGCCAGTATGACAGTGGCTGGCCGCCGTTCGAGTCCCTCCGTGATGGCCAGCAGGTCGGCCTGGGCCCGGATTATCTGTCGCTTCTCGCCCGTCAGCTGGGCGTGAAGGTGGAGGCACGGCGCTATCCCGACTGGACATCCGTGCTGGATGCGGCATGTCGTGGCGAGATCGATGTAGTGATGAATGTCGGTCTCAGTGCCGACCGCACCCGCTGCATGGTCTATACCGCCGCCTATGGCGAGGCACCGCTGGCCCTGGTGGGACGCCCGGATGACCTGCGTGCCTCCGACATCCCCGACCTGGATGGACTGCGGGTGGTGATCGAGCAGGACTTCCTGACCGGCCCGCAGGTGCGGGCGCGCTTTCCCCGGGCACGACAGCTTGTCGCAAACAGCTCGTTGGCGGCGCTGGAGATGGTCAGAGACGACAAGGCAGACGTTTACATCGGCAATGCCTACGTGGCCACCGAACTGATCGCACGCGAGGACCTGCAGGGGGTCGTGCTGCTGCGTCCCAGCGATCTGCCGCCCGAACGGCTGCACTTCGGTGTTCCCAACAGCAAGCAGCCGTTGGCCGAAGCATTGGACCTGGCACTGGCTGCGACCAGCCAGGCCCAGCGCGATGCGCTGGTGCAGCGCTGGCTGCCACCTCCGCAGTGGTCGGCATCGGCACAGCTGGCGTTGAGCCAGGCCGAGAAACGGGTATTGGAGCAGCCGTTGAAGATCGGCTTCGCGCCGAACGCGGCGCCGCTGTCGTTCGCGGACCAGGATGGCAACCCCAGTGGCCTGGCCAGCGAATACCTGCGGCGCCTGCTGCAGGCTGGCGCCAACCTGCAGGTGGAAAACAGCCACGACTGGTACGAGGTACGCGAGAAGGCGCGCCGCGGCGAGCTGCAGGCAGTGATGGGCATTCCTGCCGATTCTCGCTACCTGGGCCCGGACTGGGTGTTCAGCCAGCCCTTCATCAGCGTGCCGAACGTGATCGTCAGCCGGCGTGACAGCCCGGCGTTGCTGGGCCTGTCCGACCTGCAGGGCAAGCGGGTGCTGCTGTCCGATCCGGAACGTGTGCGTGGCTATGTGCTGCAGCAGGCGCCGCAGGCGCGGATCATCGCGGCACGCAGCGCGGAACAGGCCCTGCAGCGCCTGATCAATGGCGACGCCGATGCCTACGTAGGCAACCTGGCACTGGTTGACCATCTGCTGCGCAACCGCTTCCCGGGGCGCCTGCAGGTGGCGGCACCGGCAGGTTTCAACGATCAGCTGGTGCTGGCGGTTGAGCGCCGCCATGCCGCCCTGGCCACCACCTTCGACCGCCTGCTGCTGCAGATGACGCCGCGCAAGCGCGAGGCCCTGCGCGGGGACTGGCTGGCCGTCGAGTACCGCAACGGCCTGGACTGGAACAGCGCGATGCGCTGGGGCGTGCCGCTGCTGCTGGTGCTGCTCACCGCGCTGCTGGTGCACGCCATCGGGCATTGGCGGCTGCGCCGCGAGGTGGCCGGACGGCGTCACCTGGAACAGCGCCTGGCCGAAGTCACCGACAACCTGCCCGCCGTGGTCTATCAGGCTCGCCGCGCGGCAGACGGAACCCTCAGCTTCCCGTTCATTGCCGGTGACCTGCAGGCGTTGTTCGGGATCAGCCGGCAGCAGGCCGAACAGGATGCAATGTGCCTGCTGGAGCGCATCGAGGAAGACGACCGCGAGCACATCCTGCATGCGGTCGAGCAGGCGGCGCGCCAGTTCGCACCGCTTGTTCTCGAGTTCCGGCTGCGACCTGAAGGCACCGGCGCGCGCTGGGTGCGCAGCCAGGCCCATCCCTATGCGGCGGAAGCGGGCGTGGTCACCTGGAGTGGATACTGGGTGGATGTCAGCGAGGCGCGTGCACAGGCCGAGGCCCTGACTGCGGCCAAGGCTGACGCCGAACAGGCGGCGGAGGCGAAGTCGCGTTTCCTGGCGACCATGAGCCATGAAATCCGAACGCCGATGAGTGGCGTGCTGGGCATGCTGGAAGTGCTGGCGCATTCGCCGCTGGATGCCGAGCAGCAGCGCATCCTCGGGGTGATCGAGGATTCGGCGCAGATGCTGCGGCAGATCCTCGACGATATTCTTGACTACTCGCGGCTGGAGGCCGGCGCGCTGCGCCTGGAACCGGTGCCGCAGCCGCTGCGGCCATTGCTGGAAAGCGTGTGCCGGTTGTTGTCGGCGCAGGCCAGTGCACGTGGGCTGGACCTGCACGTGCAGATCGACCCGCAGCTGGCGGCCGCGCACGAAGTGGATGGCGTGCGCCTGCGCCAGATCGTGTTCAACCTGCTCAGCAACGCCATCAAGTTCACCGTGCGCGGCGAAGTGCGGCTGCAGCTGGACGTGCTGGGGCCGACCGCCGAAGACGGCAGCCAGCCGCTGTGCCTGAGCGTCACCGACACCGGTATCGGCATCGCGCCGGAACAGCTGCAGCACCTGTTTGCGCCGTTTACCCAGGCTGGTGCCTACATCCAGCGCGACCATGGGGGTACCGGCCTGGGCCTGAGCATCTGCCAGCGCCTGGTGCAGATGATGGACGGCGAGCTGGAGCTGCACAGCACGCTGGGCGAAGGAACCCGCGCCGAGGTGCGGCTGTCGCTGGTGGAAGCCGGCAGCGGTGATGTGGAAGCGCTGGTCGCCGAGCAGGAACAGGCCTCGCTGCTGCCGCCGGCGCTGCGCCAGGCGCGGGTGCTGGTGATCGAAGACCACCCGACCAACCAGGCGATGATGGCCTGGCGACTGCAGCAGCTGGGGGTGCCACATGTGATGGTCGGTGACGGCCAGCAGGGCTTGGATCGGCTGTCGTCGGAGAGTTTCGATCTGGTGATCACCGACTGCCGGATGCCGGTGCTCGATGGCTTCGGTTTCACCCGCCTGCTGCGCGAACGCGAGGGCCGCAACGGCCAGCCGCGGCTGACCGTGCTGGCGCTGACCGCCAGCGTGCTGGATGACGATGCACGGCGCTGCCGCGAGGCCGGCATGGACGAAGTGCTGGCCAAGCCGCTGTCACTGGCCACGCTGCGCACCGCACTGCTGCGCTGGTTGCCGCAGGCGCAGGGACAGTCGTTCGAGGAGCCGCAGGCCGGGTCCGCCGCCGACGATGCTGGGACGCTGCCCGATCTGGACAGCCTGCAGCGGCGCTTCGGCTCACGTGCGGTGGCCGAGCAGCTGCGCGACAGCCTGTTGCAGGCCAGCGAGGGCGATCTTGCCGCCGTGCAGCGCGCGCTGCAGGCTGGAGATCGCGAGGCGGCCGCACTGCACCTGCATCGTCAGGCCGGTGGGTTGGGCGCGGTGGGAGCGACAGTGCTGGCCGGGCAGGCCAATGCGTTGGTGGAGCGTCTGCAGGATGCGGCGGAAGCCGATGTGGCGCCGTTGTTCGCGGCGGTGGCGGAATTTGTGGCACGGCTGCAGCGACAGCTGCAGCGCCTGGCTCACTGAGCCGACTGCTGCTGCAGGTAGGCGATCACCAGTGCGCGGCGTTCGGCGCTGGGGAAGGCGTTGTACATGCGCGTGCCGGGTACCATGTGGGTGGGCGACTGCAGGAACGCATCCAGGGTCTGCGCGGTCCAGGTGATATCGGCGCGGCGCATGCCGTCGGAATAGCCATAGTCCGGCAGGCTGCCAGCGCGGCGGCCGATCACGCCGTGCAGATTGGGTCCGAAGCGGTGGATGCCACCAGGTTGCACGGTGTGGCAGCCGGCGCACAGCTCGAACGCGCGCTGCATGGCCTGCTGCTGCGCCTGTTCCGGCGTGGCCGGTGCCGCAGGCGGGCGCTGGCAGGCCGTGGCCGCCAGGGTCAAAGCAATGGTGATGAGCAGGCGGAAAGCACGCATGGGCGGGCAGGATAGCGACGCAGCGGGGCAGGTGGGCTGCGACACGCGGTCGCAGCCCGGAGCAATCACATGCCCGAATAGTTCGGGCCGCCACCGCCCTGCGGGGTCACCCAGACGATGTTCTGGGTCGGGTCCTTGATGTCGCAGGTCTTGCAGTGCACGCAGTTCTGCGCGTTGATCTGCAGGCGCGCGTTATCGGCTTCACCGACGAACTCGTACACACCCGCCGGGCAGTAGCGGGCTTCCGGGCCGGCGTACTCGGCCAGGTTCACCTTCACCGGAATGCTGGGGTCCTTCAGCGTCAGGTGGCTGGGCTGGTTCTCGTCGTGGTTGGTGCTGCTGAGGAACACCGAGCTGAGACGGTCGAAGGTCAGCACGCCATCCGGCTTCGGGTAGGCGATGCGGGTGTGCTTGGCCGCCGGCTCCAGGCAGACGTGATCCGGCTGCGTGCGGTGCAGGGTCCACGGCGGATTGCGCACGCCCAGCTTCGGCAGCAGCCACTGCTCCACGCCGGTCATCAGCGTGGCCACGGTCTGGCCCTTCTTGAACCACTGCTTGAAGTTCTTGGCCTGCTGCAGTTCGGTGAACAGCCAGCTGGCTTCGAACGCCTTCGGGTAGGCGCTCAGTTCATCGTGCTGGCGGTCGGCGGCCAGCGCGTCGAACGCGGCATCGGCGCACAGCATGCCGGTCTTGATCGCGGCATGGCTGCCCTTGATGCGGCTGGCGTTGAGGTAGCCGGCCTCGCAGCCGACCAGCGCGCCACCCGGGAACACGGTCTTGGGCAGCGACAGCAGGCCGCCGGCGGTGATCGCACGCGCGCCGTAACCGATGCGGGTGCCACCCTCCAGGTGCTTGCGGATGGACGGATGGGTCTTGAAGCGCTGGAACTCTTCGAACGGGCTCAGCCACGGGTTCCTGTAGTCCAGGCCAACCACATAAC
Organism: Stenotrophomonas sp. FR024; assembly: GCF_047500745.2. Classification (NCBI taxonomy): domain Bacteria; kingdom Pseudomonadati; phylum Pseudomonadota; class Gammaproteobacteria; order Lysobacterales; family Lysobacteraceae; genus Stenotrophomonas; species Stenotrophomonas sp. FR024. The sequence goes on along the minus strand of NZ_JAXAXM020000006.1, from coordinate 14,656 downwards.
CGATGGCGACCTTGCCGCCGTCGGCGTGGTACAGGAACGCACCACCGTAGGTGTCGCTGTCCAGCGGCCAGCCGGCGGCGTGCACCACCAGGCCCGGCTCATGCTTGGCCGGGTCGATCTGCCACAGTTCCTTGATGCCGATGCCGTAGGCCTGCGGGTCCTTGCCTTCATCAAGCTTGTAGCGCGCGATCAGCTGGCGGCCGAGGTGCCCGCGTGCGCCTTCGGCGAAGATCGTGTACTTGGCCTGCAGCGCCATGCCCCGTTCGAAGGCCGGGCCGATGCTGCCGTCCTTCTCGATGCCCATGTCGCCGGTGGCCACGCCGATCACTTCACCGTTGTCGCCGTACAGCACCTCGGCTGCGGCGAAGCCGGGGAAGATCGCCACTTCCAGCGCTTCGGCCTGCTGCGCCAGCCAGCGGGTCACTTCACCCAGGCTGATGATGTAGTTGCCTTCGTTGTGGAAGCACTCCGGCAGCAGCGCATTGGGCGTGCTGCGTGCGCCGGTTTCGCTGAGGAACAGGAATTCGTCGCGGGTGACCTTCTGCTTCAGCGGTGCGCCGCGCTCGGCCCAGTCCGGGAACAGTTCGGTCAGTGCGCGCGGATCCATCACGGCGCCGGAAAGGACGTGCGCGCCCGGTTCGGAGCCCTTCTCCAGCACGCACACCGACAGGTCGCGGCCGGCTTCGATCGCGCGCTGGCGCAGGCGGATCGCGGTGGCCAGGCCGGCGGGGCCGGCGCCGACGATCACCACGTCGAACTCCATTACTTCACGCGGGGGCAGGGCGTTGGCTTCAGCGCTCATCGATTGCATGACTCGTGGGTAGGGCCGGCATCGGGGCCACCGGCGGTGCCTGGGAATCGCGCGTGCAGCCACGAGCGAAACGGTTGTTTGAATGTGTCAGGGTACCGGGCCGCGCGTGATCGAGCTAGATCGACGATGTTCACGTCATGATTGCTGCGGTGCAGCGTAATGCACGTGGCCGGGTAGGTGCCAACCTTGGTTGGCACATTGTTTCACCGCCCGGACCCGCTTCCGTGTGGACCAAGGTCCACACCTGCCAGACGCGATGCTTGCGGATGACCGACAATGGCCGGGTCCTGACTGCGCGTGAGTGCCATGGCTTTGCATCCGTACGATCTGTTCGATGTCCGTTCCCTGCTCAACGAGGAAGAGCGCGCGGTGCAGGAGAGCGTCGCCCGTTTCACCAACGAGCGCGTGCTGCCGATCATCGGCGATGCCTTCGACCAGGCCCGCTTCCCCGATGAACTGGTGCCGGAGATCGCGTCACTGGGCCTGCTCGGTGCGACCCTGCCGACCGAGTACGGCGGTGGTGGCCTCGGCGCGGTCAGCTACGGCCTGATCTGCCAGGAGCTGGAGCGCGGCGATTCGGGCCTGCGCAGCTTCGTCTCGGTGCAGAGCTCGCTGTGCATGTACCCGATCTATGCCTACGGCAGCGAGGAGCAGCGCCAGCAGTGGCTGCCGGCGATGGCGCGCGGTGAGCTGATCGGCTGCTTCGGCCTGACCGAGGCACACGGCGGTTCCGATCCGGCCAGCATGAAGACCCGCGCGGTGCGCGATGGCAGCGACTGGCGCATCAGCGGCAGCAAGATGTGGATCACCAGCGGCCCGGTGGCCGATCTGGCCATCGTCTGGGCGCAGACCGAGGACGGCATCCAGGGCTTCGTGCTGGAAAAGGGCATGGCCGGCTTCACCACGCAGGAGATCAAGCACAAGATGAGCCTGCGCGCATCGCTGACCGGCGCGCTGTTCTTCGACGACGTGCGCGTGCCCGACAGCCACCGCCTGCCGAACGTGAAGGGCCTCAAGGGACCGCTGGGTTGCCTGACCCAGGCCCGCTACGGCATCAGCTGGGGCCCGATCGGAGCGGCCATTGCCTGCCTGGATGAGGCGCTGGGCTATGCCAAGGAACGCGTGCTGTTCGGTCGCCCGCTGGCGGCCACGCAGAGCGCGCAGATCAAGCTGGCCGAAATGGCCCGCCGCATCACCACCGCGCAGCTGCTGGCGCTGCAGCTGGGCCGCCTGAAGGAAGCTGGCCAGCTGCAGCCGCAGCAGGTCAGCCTGGCCAAGTGGAACAACTGCCGCATGGCCATCGACATCGCCCGTGAGTGTCGCGATCTGCTGGGCGGCGCCGGCATCACCACCGAGCATGTAGCGATCCGGCATGCGCTGAACCTGGAATCGGTGATCACCTATGAAGGCACCGAGACCGTGCACCAGCTGGTGATCGGCCGCGAACTGACCGGCATCAGCGCGTTCTGAGCGGTGCGGGGAACACCATCCACGCATGGCGTGGATCTACTGCACATGGCACCTGCCACTACAACCTGGGATGTGCTTTGGTAGGTGCCAACCCTGGTTGGCACATTCCTTCAGCGCGCGACCGGGCATCGGTGCGGACCAAGGTCCGCACCCACCAGAAGCGATCCACAGCCATCAGAGGTTCTCGGCGGCGGCCTGGACCTGCCTTTGGTAGGTGCCAACCTTGGTTGGCACATTCCTTCAGCGCGCGACCGGGCATCAGTGCGGACCAGGGTCCGCACCCACCAGGAGCGGTCCACACCCACCTGAGGCGGTTTACGCGCCGCCAGCAAACCCGTGCTGCCGCCATGCTTCGTACATCACCACCGCAACGGTGTTGGAAAGATTGAGGCTGCGGTTGTCCGGCCGCATCGGCAGGCGCAGGCGGCGGCCATCGGGCAAGGCATCGAGCACGTCCTGCGGCAGGCCGCGGCTTTCCGGGCCGAACAGGAACGCATCACCGTCTTCGAAGGCCACGCTGTCATAGCGGACGCTGGCACGCGTACTCAGGGCGAACAACCGCTTCGGTGCGATCCGCGCCAGCGCGGTGTCCAGGTCGGGGTGGACCTGCAGGCGCGAATACTCGTGGTAGTCCAGGCCGGCGCGCTTGAGCTGCTTGTCTTCCAGTGCGAAGCCGAGTGGCTCGACCAGGTGCAGCTGCGCGCCGGTGTTGGCGCAGAGCCGGATCACATTGCCCGTGTTGGGCGGGATTTCCGGTTGGAACAGGATCACGTGGAACTGGGGCGCGGCATTCATCGGCGCAGTGTACCTGCGACGACCGCCGCCTTTACGGCGCACGCCCTGCGCGAGGCAGGGCGGCACCGCTTACGGGCGCAGCAGGACCTGGGCGGTTTCGGTGGCCAGGGCCTGCAGGTCGGCGGCGCTCGGACGCACCTGCAGGGCCGGCAGGTTGACGATCACCTGGTTGGCGACGCTGGTGGCGGCGGCAGCCAGGGTCGCGGCGTAGCGCTGGGCTTCCAGTTCGGCGGCCAGGGCGACGCGCTGTTCCAGGCTCGGGCGCACTTCCACCGAGGCCAGGGTGGTGATCGGCATCGCGGCGGCGACCGGGGCGGCGACGTAGCCGCTGCGCTCGGCCAGCTGGTCGGCACTTGGGCGCACTTCCACGGTGGCCAGGGTCGGGATGCCGCTGGCCTGTTCCCAGGCCTGCTGGGCCAGCTGGTCGGCGGCCGGGCGAACCTGCACGGTGGACAGGGTCTTGATGGATTCGGAGGCCTGCACCGACGAAACAACCGCGGTGCCGGCGATCAGGGCGATGGCGATGGCGATGGCAATGGTCTTGGCGTTCATGACGGGGCCTGTTTAGTGTTGGTGATCAGTGGTGTGGTAGTAAGGTAGTACACCAATTCTGGGCTTGCAAGGAAAATTTTCGATTTCCTGCGTTTGTTCAGTCTTCAGTCAGCTTTTGTCTGAAGCCCTTCCTGGTGCAGGAAGTACCAAGCAATCCCCGTGCCAACTTTTAATCATTGATTTGCAAGGGTTTTATGGTCATCGAAAAGTGTCCGGCGGGCGGACACCTGTCCATTCGATGTGCTGCGGACACTGTCCGGACGTTGCTGGCGGGTGCTTGTGACGGCTCGGACAGGGCAGATCGGCGCTGCGGATGGCGCACAGGGGCAAACACCCCCAGTGACTGGCGACCGATTCCTGCCGTTGCGCGCGCACGCTAGGATCGGGGTTCACCTATGTGACCAAGGATCCGGATATGTCTCTCGCCCTTCGCCCGCGCACTGCGCTGCTGGCCGTCGCCCTCAGCACCGCCCTGGGCACGCTTGTGCCTTCCCATGCGTTGGCGGCAAAGCCGGCCGCACCGGCCAAGGTCGATATCCCGTATGAGCAGTTCACCCTGCCCAACGGCCTGCGCGTGATCGTGCACACCGATCGCAAGGCGCCGATCGTCGCGGTCAACGTCTGGTATCACGTCGGCAGCAAGGACGAACCGGCCGGCCGCACCGGCTTCGCGCACCTGTTCGAACACCTGATGTTCCAGGGCAGCGAAAACCACGACGGCGAGTTCTTCGAGCCGTTCAAGCAGGTCGGCGCCACCAACCAGAACGGCACCACCAATACCGACCGCACCAACTACTTCGAGAACGTGCCCACCACTGCGCTGGACATGGCGCTGTGGATGGAATCGGACCGCATGGGCCATCTGGTCGGTGCGATCGACCAGGCGGCGCTGGACGAGCAGCGTGGCGTGGTGCAGAACGAGAAGCGCCAGGGCGAGAACCAGCCCTACGGCCAGGCCTGGGACCAGCTCAACAAGGCGCTGTATCCAGTTGGCCACCCGTACCACCACGGCGTGATCGGTTCGATGAACGATCTGAACGCGGCGTCGCTGGATGACGTGAAGACCTGGTTCCGCACCTGGTACGGCCCGAACAACGCCGTGCTGGTGCTGGCTGGCGACATCGACCTGGCCACCGCCAAGGAAAAGGTTGGCAAGTACTTCGGCAGCATCCCGGCCGGCCCGACCATGGCGCAGCCGGCGGTGAACGTGGCCAAGCGCAGCGCCGACACGCGCGAGACGATGACCGACAAGGTGCCGCAGGCGCGTATCTACCGCGCCTGGAACGTGCCGCAGGTCGGTACCACCGAGGTCGATCAGCTGCAGCTGTTCGCGCAGGTACTGGGCGGTGCCAAGTCCTCGCGGCTGAGCCAGCGCCTGCAGCACCAGGACAAGCTGGTGGACAGCATCGCGGCAGGCCTGTCGACGTCGCAGCTGGGTTCGAACTTCGTGATCATGGCGACGGTCAAGCAGGGCCAGGACCCTGCCAAGGTCGAGAAGATCATCGACGAGGAACTGGACCGGCTGATCAAGCAGGGCCCGACCGCGGCCGAGCTGGAACGCGCCAAGACCGGTGCCCGCGCCGGTTTCATCCGCGGCATCGAACGCATCGGCGGCTTCGGCGGCAAGGCCGACGCACTGGCCGAGTGCGCGGTGTTCACCGGCGACCCGGGCTGCTTCCGCACCTCGCTGGCCAACATCGAGAAGGCCAGTGCTGCTGATCTGAGCCGTCTGGGCGCGCAGTGGCTGGACAAGGGCAGCCACACCCTGGTGATTGCACCGGGTGAGCGCGTGGCGCTGAAGGAAGACCCGAGCCAGGCGCCGAAGCCGTTCAGCGTGCCGGCGGTGGATCCCAAGTACAGCACGCTGCCCGAGCAGGTCGACCGCAAGGCCGGCGTACCGCAGACCCGCGAGTTCCCGCAGCTGAAGTTCCCGGCGCTGCAGCGCGCCACGCTGAAGAACGGCACCCAGGTGATCCTGGCCGAGCGCCACGAGATTCCGGTGGTGCAGTTCAGCTACCAGTTCCCGGGTGGCTTCAGCGCCGACCAGGGCCGCAAGCCGGGCACCGCCAACTTCACCATGAGCCTGATGACCGAAGGCGCCGGCAAGCTCGGCTCGCTGGCCTTCGCCGATGCTGCTGACGCACTGGGCGCCAGCCTGGATGCCTCGGCCGGCCTGGACTCCATGAGCGTGGACCTGTCGGCGCTGAAGGAAAACCTGGCACCGTCGCTGGCGCTGTATCGGGACCTGCTGCGCGAACCGCGCTTCGAGCAGGGTGAGATCGACCGGGTCAAGGCGAGCTGGATTGCCGGCATCCAGCAGGAGAAGGTCAACCCGGGTGCGGTGGCGATGCGCGTGCTGCCGCCGCTGCTGTACGGCAAGGGCCACCCGTATGCCATTCCGTTTACCGGCAGCGGTGACGAAGCGGCGATCAATGGCCTGACCCGCGAAGACCTGGTCGACTTCCACCACGATTGGCTGCGTCCGCAGAACGGCACCCTGATCGTGGTCGGTGACACCACCCTGGGCGAGATCGTGCCGCTGCTGGACAAGCAGTTGGGCGATTGGAAGGCGGCCGGCGACGCCCCGCAGGTGAAGGCCGCCACCGACGTGGCATTGCCGAAGGGCCCGCGCGTGTTCCTGATCGACCAGCCGGGTGCGGTGCAGGCCAACCTGTTCGCAGGGCAGGTGGTGGCGCCGTCCAGCGCCACCAGCTCGACCCGCTTCGATATTGCCAACGGCGTGATCGGCGGCGACTTCACCTCGCGCCTGAACATGAACCTGCGTGAGGACAAGCACTGGTCGTACGGTGCGCGCAGCAGCGCGATCAATTCGGTGGGCCAGCGCCCGTGGATGGCCAGCGCGCCGGTGCAGATCGACAAGACCGGCCCGGCGATGGCGGAAATGCGCAAGGAAATCGCCGCGTTCGCCGACGGCAGCAAGCCGGCCACCGCCGCCGAGGTCAACCGCATCCGCAACATCCAGACCCTGAGCCTGCCCGGTGCCTATGAGACCGCCAGCGCGGTGGCGTCGACCATCGGTTCGATCGTGCAGTTCAAGCGCCCGGATGACTACGTGCTGCGCCGCAAGGCCGAGATCGAGGCGATGACCCCGGCACAGGTGCAGCAGGCCGCCGCCGAGATCAAGCCGCAGGCGCTGACCTGGGTGGTGGTGGGTGATCTCAAGCAGACCGAAGCGGCCGTGCGTGCGCTGAACCTGGGCGAGGTGACGGTGATCGACGCCGAAGGCAACCCGGTCAAGAAATGAGGGATGCGCCTGCCCGCCCCCGCGGGCAGGCCTCCCCAGGTAGTGCCGGCCGCTGGCCGGCAACCTTGCTCTGGTAGTGCCGGCCGCTGGCCGGCAACCTTGCCGTGGTAGTGCCGGCCGCTGGCCGGCAACTCCGTGACCCGAAGGCGGGGTCAGGCTCCCCTGCGGGGGATCTGACCCCACCCACCGGCTACCCCCGATTCAGGCTGTTCAGGCAGAATCCCCCCATACCCTTCCAGGATCTGCCCATGCGCGTTCTGCTGCTTTCCTCCCTGCTGCTCACCGTCACCGCCTGTACCTGGGTGCCGATCGAACCGGCCGGCAAGGCGACCCGCGTGCTGCCGGCAGGCCCGGTTCCCGCTGGCTGCATCGCCAAGGGCGAGGTGGTGGTCACCGTGAAGAGCAAGGTCGGCTTCTACAACCGCAACCCGCTGCGTGTGCAGGAAGAGCTGGAAACCCTGGCCCGCAACGAGGCCCCGAGCGCAGGCGCCAATGCCGTGCAGGCCGCCGCCGCTCCGGCCGATGGCAGCCAGCGCTTCGCCGCTTTCCAATGCCCGCCGCGCTGAACGCTTCACCATACGGCCAAGCCTGAATTCGTAAAGATGCGGTGAAGGCCCCGGGGGTTATAGAATAGCGCCCCCTTTTGCCTGAGCCTTGGCGCTAACCTCGATGCTCTTCAAGAATGTCTCGATCGCCGGCCTGGCACACGTTGATGCGCCGCACACGCTGACGACCAAGGAAATCAACGAGCGGCTGCAGCCGACGTTGGATCGCCTCGGTATCCGCACCGACGTGCTCGGCGATATCGCCGGCATCCATGCCCGCCGCCTGTGGGACAACGGCGTGCTTGCGTCCGATGCCGCCACCATGGCCGGCCGCAAGGCGCTGGAAGACGCGGGCATCGATGCAACGCAGGTCGGCCTGCTGGTCAACACCTCGGTCAGCCGCGACTACCTGGAGCCGTCCACGGCCTCCATCGTGTCGGGCAACCTCGGCGTCAGCGACGAGTGCATGACCTTCGACGTCGCCAATGCCTGCCTGGCCTTCATCAACGGCATGGATATCGCGGCGCGCATGATCGAGCGCGGCGACATCGACTACGCGCTGGTGGTGGATGGCGAGACCGCCAACCTGGTGTACGAGAAGACCCTGGAGCGGATGACCGCTCCGGACGTCACCGCCGACGACTTCCGCAACGAGCTGGCCGCCCTGACCACGGGTTCGGGCGCCGCCGCGATGGTGATGGCGCGCTCGGAACTTGTGCCGGATGCGCCGCGCTACAAGGGTGGCGTGACCCGCTCGGCCACCGAGTGGAACCAGCTGTGCCTGGGCAACCTGGACCGCATGGTCACCGATACCCGACTGCTGCTGATCGAAGGCATCAAGCTGGCGCAGAAGACCTTCACCGCCGCCAAGATCGCCTTGGGCTGGGCCGTGGAAGAGCTGGACCAGTTCGTCATCCACCAGGTCAGCCAGCCGCACACCGCTGCGTTCATCAAGAACTTCGGCATCGACCCGAAGAAGGTCATGACCATCTTCGGCGAGCACGGCAACATCGGTCCGGCCTCGGTGCCGATCGTGCTGAGCAAGCTCAAGCAGCTGGGCAAGCTGAAGAAGGGCGATCGCATCGCGCTGCTCGGCATCGGCTCGGGCCTGAACTGCTCGATGGCTGAAGTGGTCTGGTAAAAAAAGTCACCGCTGACCTGCTGCACGATGGGCAGCGATGATTTTTCCAAGTGTCCAGGGGCCGGTTCTACCGGCCCTTTCTACAGGTGCGATTCGATGTCCCAGCTTCCCGGTTACCCCGCCCACCCGCAGCGCTTCGAGGTCCGCCCCGGCCTGTCGATGAACTATCTCGACGAAGGCCCGCGCGATGGCGAAGTGGTGGTGATGGTGCACGGCAACCCGTCGTGGAGCTATTACTGGCGCACGCTGGTGGCCGGCCTGTCGGACACGTACCGCTGCATCGTGCCGGATCACATCGGCATGGGCCTGTCGGACAAGCCCGATGACAGCCGCTACGAGTACACGCTGCAGTCGCGCGTGGACGACCTTGATGCGCTGCTGAAGCACCTGGGCATCACCGGTCCGGTGACCCTGGCCGTGCACGACTGGGGCGGCATGATCGGCTTCGGCTGGGCGCTGTCGCACCACGACCAGGTGAAGCGCCTGGTGGTGCTCAACACCGCCGCGTTCCCGATGCCGGCAGCGAAGAAGATGCCGTGGCAGATCGCGCTGGGCCGGCACTGGAAGATCGGCGAGTGGATCATCCGCACCTTCAACGCGTTCTCGTCCGGCGCCTCGTGGCTGGGCGTGGAGCGCAAGATGCCGGCCGATGTGCGCCGCGCCTACGTGTCGCCATACAACAGCTACGCCAACCGCATCAGCACCATCCGTTTCATGCAGGACATCCCGCTGTCGCCGGCCGACAAGGCCTGGTCGCTGCTGGAGCGGGCCGGCAAGGCGCTGCCGTCGTTCGCCGACCGCCCGGCCTTCCTCGGTTGGGGCCTGCGCGACTTCGTGTTCGACCACCATTTCCTGAAGGGCTTCCAGGCCGCGCTACCGCAGGCCCAGGTGCATGCCTTCGAGGATGCCGGGCATTACGTGCTGGAAGACAAGCACGAAATGCTGGTGCCGGAAATCCGCGCGTTCCTGGACAAGAACCCGATCTGATCGGTTCCCGGGGCGGATCCCGGTAGTGCCGGCCGCTGGCCGGCAACCTCATGAACCCGGCGCGCATAGCGCGCTTGCCGGCCAGCGGCCGGCACTACCACTACGCCGCGATCGGCGCCTGCGGTGACGGGCTGTTGCCGTTGTCGTCCGGGTGGTCGTCGTCGTTGCCCGCTTCATCGCGCCAGCGCCAGTCGGCCAGGGTCAACGGATCCAGGCCATAGGCAATGCGCGCCTTGTCGCACTGCGGGCTGGCCTTGCCGTACTCCCACGATGCATCCACCTCACGGCACACGCTGGGCCGGTTGGGGTGGATGGTGCAGCGTGAATACACGCCGATCTGCGCATCCAGCGCCACGCAGCGTACCGGCTTGGAGTGGGTGCCGCGCATGCACAGGCGATGCGGGTCCAGCACCTCGGTCAGCTGGTGCGGTACGCCGCCGGGGGTGACCTCGTCTGATTCCATCCAGTGGAAGGCCACGCGGTATTGGGTGCAGCAGGCGCCGCAGGTCATGCAGGGATGTTGCATGGGCAAGCCGCCTCGGGCGGCAGTCGGAATCAGGAACGAGGGTGCGGATTTTCCACGAAGTTGGCCGCCGCGCAAGAAATTCCGTAAGCGGCGACAATGAACGGATGAACCGACCCTGCAATATTGCCGCCCGTTTGCCTGAACTGGCGCGTGAACGACCCGACCAGATCGCCATCCGCTGCCCGGGCCGCCGTGGCGCCGGCAACGGCATGGCCGCCTACGACGTGACCCTGGATTACCGCCAGCTGGACGCCCGCAGCGACGCCATGGCGGCTGGCCTGGCCGGCTACGGGATCGGCCGCGGGGTACGCACGGTGGTGATGGTGCGGCCGTCGCCGGAGTTCTTCCTGTTGATGTTTGCCCTGTTCAAACTGGGTGCGGTGCCGGTGCTGGTCGACCCGGGCATCGACAAGCGCGCACTGAAGCAGTGCCTGGACGAGGCGCAGCCGGAGGCCTTCATTGGCATTCCGCTGGCGCACGTGGCGCGGTTGGTGCTGCGCTGGGCGCCCTCGGCGACCCGCCTGGTTACCGTCGGCCGCCGCCTCGGCTGGGGCGGGACCTCCCTGGCTGCGCTGGAGCGCGCCGGCGCCAACGGGGGGCCGATGCTGGCCGCCACCGATGGCGAGGACATGGCCGCGATCCTGTTCACCAGCGGCTCCACCGGCGTGCCCAAGGGCGTGGTCTACCGCCACCGCCACTTCGTCGGCCAGATCCAGCTGCTGGGCAGCGCCTTCGGCATGGAAGCGGGCGGGGTGGACCTGCCGACCTTCCCGCCGTTTGCCTTGTTCGACCCGGCGCTGGGCCTGACCTCGGTGATCCCGGACATGGACCCGACCCGGCCGGCACAGGCCGACCCGGCACGCCTGCATGACGCCATCCAGCGCTTCGGCGTGACCCAACTGTTTGGCTCGCCTGCGCTGATGCGGGTGCTGGCCCGTCACGGCCGGCCGTTGCCGACGGTGACCCGGGTGACCTCGGCCGGCGCCCCCGTGCCGCCGGATGTGGTCGCCACCATCCGCAGCCTGCTGCCCGCCGACGCGCAGTTCTGGACCCCGTACGGCGCCACCGAGTGCCTGCCGGTGGCGGTGGTGGAGGGACGCGAGCTGGAGCGTACCCGCGCGGCCACCGAGGCCGGCGCCGGGACCTGCGTGGGCAGCGTGGTGGCGCCGAACGAGGTGCGCATCATCGCCATCGATGACGCACCGTTGGCCGACTGGTCGCAGGCGCGCGTGCTGGCCACCGGCGAGGTGGGCGAGATCACCGTGGCGGGACCGACCGCCACCGACAGTTACTTCAACCGCCCGCAGGCCACCGCGGCGGCGAAGATCCGCGAGACGCTGGCCGATGGCAGTGCCCGCATCGTCCATCGCATGGGTGACGTGGGTTACTTCGATGCGCAGGGCCGCCTGTGGTTCTGCGGTCGCAAGACCCATCGCGTGGAAACCGCACAGGGGCCGCTGTACACCGAACAGGTCGAGCCGGTGTTCAACACCGTGCCCGGCGTGGCGCGCACGGCACTGGTTGGCGTTGGCCCGGCGGGTGCGCAGGTGCCGGTGCTGTGCGTGGAACTGCAGCGTGGCCAGAGCGACAGTCCGGCGTTGCGCGAGGCGCTGCGCGCCCAGGCCACCCTGCGATTGCCCGAGGCGAACCTGCAGCACGTACTGATGCATCCCGCGTTCCCCGTCGATATCCGTCACAACGCCAAGATCGGCCGCGAGAAGCTCGCCGTCTGGGCCAGCGCCGAACTGGAGAAGCGCGCATGAAGATCCTGGTCACCGGTGGTGGTGGTTTCCTTGGCCAGGCGCTGTGCCGTGGGCTGGTCGAACGTGGCCACCAGGTGCTGGCGTTCAACCGCAGCCACTACCCGGAACTGCAGGCCATGGGCGTGGGCCAGATCCGTGGCGATCTGGCCGATGCGCAGGCCGTGCTGCATGCAGTGGCCGGCGTCGATGCGGTGTTCCATAACGGCGCCAAGGCCGGCGCCTGGGGCAGCTATGACAGCTACCACCAGGCCAACGTGGTCGGCACCGACAACGTGATCGCCGCCTGCCGCGTGCACGGCATCAGCCGGCTGGTCTACACCTCCACGCCCAGCGTGACCCACCGCGCGACCCACCCGGTGGAAGGCCTGGGGGCTGATGAGGTGCCGTACGGCGAGGATTTCCAGGCACCGTATGCGGCGACCAAGGCGATTGCCGAACAGCGCGTGCTGGCGGCCAATGACGCCTCGTTGGCGACGGTGGCGCTGCGCCCGCGCCTGATCTGGGGCCCGGGCGACCAACAGCTGGTGCCGAGGCTGGCCGAGCGTGCGCGGCAGGGGCGCCTGCGTCTGGTGGGTGATGGCAACAACAAGGTGGATACCACCTACATCGACAATGCCGCGCTCGCGCACTTCCTCGCTTTCGAGGCATTGGCGCCGGGCGCCGCTTGTGCGGGCAAGGCCTACTTCATTTCCAACGGCGAACCGCTGCCCATGCGCGAGCTGGTCAACAAGCTGCTGTCCGCGGTGGGGGCACCAACGGTGGACAAGGCGATCAGCTTCAAGACCGCTTATCGCATCGGTGCGGTCTGCGAGCGGCTGTGGCCGCTGCTGCGCCTGCGTGGCGAGCCGCCGCTGACCCGCTTCCTGGCCGAGCAGCTGTGCACGCCGCACTGGTACAGCATGGAGCCGGCGCGCCGTGACTTCGGCTACGTGCCGCAGGTCAGCATCGAGGAAGGGCTGCGCAGACTGAAGGCTTCATCTGCCGCATAGGTCGCCATCACTGGTTGCACACCGCCAGATCGGGAGGATGGACCCACGCCATCCAACGGCCCGGACATCTGCGAGGAGCACCATGCTGCATTACGCCGTTATTTTCTTCGTCATCGCCATCATCGCTGCCGTGCTCGGCTTCTCCGGCATCGCCGGTGCCGCCAGCAACATCGCCTGGATCCTGTTCGTTGTGTTCCTGGTACTGGCAGTGATTTCGATGTTCCGCAAGCGCGGCTAGAAGACCGCAGGGTAGTGCCGGCCGCTGGCCGGCACGCCCTTTTTGTAGCGTCGAGCCATGCTCGACTCTACAGAGACACAGAGCGCCCCTACACGGCGCTGTGCAATCCGCGATCAGCTTCATGGCGCTCCAGCGCCAGTTCGATCAGGCGCGTGATCAGCGTGGTGTAGTCCACACCGCTGGCGCCCCACAGCTTCGGGTACATGCTGATGCGGGTGAAGCCCGGCAGCGTGTTGACCTCGTTGATGACGATCTCGCCGTCTGCGGTGAGGAACACATCCACGCGCGCCATGCCCGCACACTCCAGCGCCTGGTAGGCCCGCAGCGCGATCTGCTGGATACGCGCCTGGGTTGCAGCATCGATATCCGCCGGCACCACCACCTCGGCGCCATCCTCGTTGATGTACTTCGTGTCGTAGGCGTAGAACTCGTCGTGCACCACCACCTCGCCGCACAGGCTGGCCTGCGGCTGTTCGTTGCCCAGCACCGCGCACTCGATCTCACGGCCGACCACCGCCGATTCCACCAGCACCTTGTGGTCGTAGCGCAGCGCCAATGCCAGCGCCTCGGCGAAGCCCGCCGCATCCTTGACCTTGCTCACACCCACCGACGAACCCTGGTTTGCCGGCTTCACGAACAGCGGCAGGCCGAGCTGCGCGATCACCGCATCGACATCGACGTCAGCGGCCTGGTGACGTCGGATGCACAGCCACGGCGCCACCTGCAGGCCAGCGTCGCGCAACAGGCGCTTGGTCACGTCCTTGTCCATCGCCACCGCCGAGCCCAGTACCGGAGAACCGACGAAAGGCAGGTTGGCCATGCGCAGCAGCCCCTGCAGCGCACCGTCCTCGCCCAGCGGCCCGTGCACGATCGGCAGCACCACATCGATCTGGCCCAGCGCGCTGGCCGCATCGGAGGGCTGCAGCTGTGCCTGTTCCACACCCGGGCGCACCGCCAGCGACGTACCGGACCGATGCAGCGCGATGCGCGACGGATCATCGGCATTGATCAGGAAGGTATCCGGCTGGCTCAGATGCCACTGGCCCTGCTTGTCGATACCGACCAGCACCGGCTCGAAGCGCTCGCGATCAAGCGCATCGAGGATGTTCTTCGCCGACTGCAGCGAAACTTCGTGCTCGGAGGACTTGCCCCCGAAGATGATGCCGATCCGGGTCCGTGCCATGGTGTTGCGATGTCCTGTGCGTTGCGTGGCCGTACAGCATGAACCTTCCATTGCCGCACAGGTGAGGCACAGATGAACCGCCCGGCGGCCGGCTCGAGTAGCGGCCAACCTTGGTTGGCACCCTCGGAAATCCAGCGCCGACCAAGGTCGGCATCTACCAGAGCACGTTCCGGCAGATCGCAGGAACCTGTCGAAGGCGGGGTGGGGCCGGTTGCGGGGGCGTGAGCCGCATGGGCCCGAGGCATGCCTCGGGCGGGTTGGGCAGGACGCCCAACCCCGGTCTTGCCGTGTGCGCAGGACAGCGCACACGAGCATGCGGCGACCGAGCTTACATGGGTGAGGGCGCTTTGCTTGCGAAGCACTGCTTCGCAAGCGCCCGAACGCACAGCCG